>JALOKS010000221.1 GCA_025456385.1 Thermoanaerobaculales bacterium
GCTCGAGCTGACCGCTGCCGAGAGCGTCCGGCCGCGGGTCGGCGACCCGCTCGACCGGCCCGCCATCGAGCATGCCCTGCGGGAGTTGCGCGGCGCCTACATCACAGCGGGGTACCGTGAAGCGGAGGTGCGGTGGGCGGTGCGGGACGATGCGGAGGTCGGGGCGGTCCTCGAGATGGAGGTCTCGCCCGGAGGGCAGCGCAGCCTGCGCGAGATCCGCGTGCATGGCGCCCGGCACACGAGCCCGGAGGTGCTGGTCCGGGGAGTCGGCCTCGAGCCGGGGGAGATCGTCACCGATCGCTCGCTCGACCTGGGCGCCTCGCGCATCGCCACCTTCGCTCCGATCGCGCGCGTGGGCGTGCAGACCGAGCCGGTCGGGGCGACGGGGCTCGACCTCGAGGTCGAGGTCGGCGAGAAGCCGCGCTGGACGGTGGAGCTCGGGGGCGGCTGGAGCAGCGAGCGGGGCGCGTCGGCGAGCTTCGGGCTCCGGGATGACAATCTCTTCGGCCGCGGCCTCGGCCTGAGCCTGCGCGGCTCGTGGTCGTCGCCGGAGCGGGGCCTGCTCCTGGTCGGATCCCTGCCGCCGCCGCCGGGCGGGCGGGTGTCGCTGATCGCGACCACCGGCTACCGCGAGGGCGACGCGCCCGACGTGCCGGAGCTGCTCGAGCAGGAGGAGCTGCTGGCGTCGATCGAGGCGCAGTACGCTCTCAACCGCGGCGCGCAGATCGGGCTGTATTACCGTTGGACCGACACCAGGACCTTCGAGAAGGAGCCGGATCCCTTTTTCCCTCTCGACATCACGGTCGGCCTCGGCGTGCTCGGCACCCGCGCGATCGTCGACCGCTTCGACGACCTCTTCGACCCCCGGGCGGGCTGGGGCCTGACCAGCGATCTGGGCTGGAGCTCCGAGAACGTGGGCTCGGACTTCGAGTACCTGAGCTCGCTGACCAACTTCAGCCTTGCCTTGACGCCCTTTGCCGGCGCGACCTGGGTGCAGACGGCACGAATCGGCATCGCCGAGCCGCTCAAGGGCCAGAACCTCATCCGCGACGTGCGCTTCTTCGCCGGCGGGCAGAGCTCGGTGCGGGGCTTCGACCTCAACACGGTCGGCCCGGTCACCTTCGGCCCGGACTTCAGCCTCGTGCCGGCCGGAGGCGGCGCGCTCCTGGTCCTCAATGAGGAGCTGCGGGTGGCGATCTGGGGCTCGCTGCGCGCGGCGCTCTTCGCCGACATCGGTCAGGTGTGGGAGAGCTGGCGCGAGGCGGACAGCACGTTCTCCATCGGGATCGGGCTCGGCCTCCGGTGGTCCACCCCGATCGGACCGCTGTGGGCCGACGTGGCGTGGCCCGTCTCCACCATCGGCATCAGCTCCGACTCACCGAAGTTCTACTTCGGGATCGGGCGGCCGTTCTAGGCGGAGGAGCAGAGGGGCAGAGGCGCAGAGGAGGGCAGGAGCAGCTTCCCCTCTGCCCCTTTTCCCCTCTGCTCCTCTGCCCCTTGGCTCCTCGGCGGGGAGGGCGGGTGGAATCTAGCCGCCCGCCGACTTGAGCAGGGTGCGCGCCTTGGCGGCCTCCGGGCCGTTGGGCGCGAGCTTCAGGTACTGGTCGAGGTCGAGCAGCAGGTTGTCCTTGCGGCCGAGCTTCTCCCAGGCCATGGCGCGCCAGAAGTACATCGGGGCGTACCGGGGATCGGCCGCGAGGCCGCGGTCGAACGCGTCCTTGGCCTCCTGCCACCGCTGCTGGAAGAGATAGGCGTTGCCCATCTGGTGGCTGACCATGGCAGGGTCGAAGCCACCGGCCTCGGCGAGCTGGAGGGCCTTCATCGCGGGCTCGAAGCTCTTCAGGCGCACGAGCGCCGCCCCGAGGTAGAACTGCGCGGTTGCGTTCAGGGGGTTCGCCGCCACCAGCTCCGAGGCCCGCTTCGACGCCGCCTGCCAGGCCGCCGCAGCCTCACTGTTCTTCTTCTGCTGGTACTGCATCTCTCCCTGGTAGAACAGCGCAGCCGGGTCGCCTGCGGCTGCGGTGGTCGATTTCGCGAGCACCGCCGCACCGCGGCTGACCATCTCCGGGTTGCCGCTCGCCCCCTCCTGGATCTCGAGCAGCGCCCATGCCGTCTGGAACTCGGGCGTGCCGCCGAAGCTCGGCTTGGCCTGCTCGAGAATGGTCCGCGCGGCCTGGTTCTGCCAGGCGGCGAGCTCGGCGATGGCGGCGTCCGCAACCGCGCGGGCCGAGGGAACCGGCGTGGCCGTTGGAGTGGGCTCCGGAGTGGCAGTGGGCACGGCGCTGGCGGCGGCCGCAGCGGTCGCTTTGCGGGCCGCGGGCTTCAGCTTGGGTTCCTGGGCGGTCGCGATCGACGCGACCATGACGGTGAGGACCGCCACGCTCCAGGTAGCACGCCTCGGGATGTACATCGACGACCTCCGACTGAAGGGGAACGTGATGGCGGATCGTGGCACAGACCGCGGCCTCAGTCCAGAGGCGCGCCGCGCCGGGTTGCCGCAGCGCGCCTTACAATGCCGCGGCGCGGGGTGCTACTCTGCCTCCCCGGAATGGACAGCCGATGGCCGCGTACCGGAGAGCATCCGCGGCGATGGAGTTGCGATGAGATTCGAAAACGTTTCCGTGGTGAGCGTGGCCCACGTGGACGCGCCGCACCGCGTCAGCTCCGAGGAGATCGAGCACCGGCTGGCGCCGACCATGGCGCGCCTGGGCGTCCGCCCCGACCTGCTGCGGGAGCTCTCGGGCATCCAGGAGCGACGGGTGTGGAACGAGGGGACCATGCCGAGCGAGGTCGCGGCGCTGGCGGGGGAGAAGGCGATCACCGATGCGGGCATCGACCGCTCGCGCATCGGTATTCTGATCAACACCTCGGTCTGCCGCGACTACCTCGAGCCCTCCACCGCCTGTATCGCGCATTCCATCCTCGGCCTGGCTGACACCTGCATGAACTTCGACCTCGGCAACGCCTGCCTGGGCTTCGTCAACGGCATGGACATGGCGAGCGCCATGATCGAGCGGGGCGAGGTCGACTACGCGATCCTGGTCAACGGCGAGACCAGCCGGCAGATCACCGAGGCGACGATCGAGCGGCTGCTGCAGCCCGGGGTGGACGAAGCGACCTTCCGTGAGAACTTCGCCTCGCTGACCCTGGGCTCGGGCGCGGCCGCGATGGTCCTCGGCCGCTCGGAGCTCGCACCCGGGGGCCATCCGTTCATGGGCAGCGTCAACCTCGCGGCCACCCAGCACTGCCGGTTGTGTGCCGGCAACATCGACCACATGGTGACGAGGACCAAGGAGCTCCTGCTGGCCGGTATGGAGCTCGCGGTGCGCACCTGGGGCCGCGCCTCTGAGGTGCTCGGGTGGACGGTTGACGCGATCGACCACTTCGTGGTCCACCAGGTGAGCAAGGTCCACACCGAGCAGTTCGCGGGCATACTCGGCATCGATCTCGCGAAGGTCTTCCGCATCTACCCCGAGTTCGGCAACATCGGGCCCGCCGGTGTGCCGGTCGCGCTGTCCAAGCTCGCGGAGACGGGGCGGCTGCAGCGCGGCCAGCGGGTGGCGCTGCTCGGCATCGGCAGCGGCATCAACTGCACCATGGCCGACCTGCGGTGGTGACGGGCGCCGTTCCGGGATGAGGCGGATCCCGCGCGAGCTGTACCCCTTCACGGGTCGCACGCTCGACCTCGACGGGCTCCGCTATCACTACCTCGACGAGGGCCGCGGCGAGGCGGTGGTAGCGCTGCACGGCAACCCGACCTGGTCCTTCTACTACCGCGAGCTGGCGACGGCCCTTCGCGACCGGTTCCGGGTGGTGGTGCCGGACCACATCGGCTGCGGCCTCTCGGACAAGCCGGGTGACGACCGGTATCCCTACACCCTGGAGCGCCGCACTGCCGACCTCGCTCGGCTGATGGACGAGCTCGGGCTCTCCGACATCAATCTCGTCGTCCACGACTGGGGCGGCATGATCGGCCTCGCCTGGGCGGTCCGGCGGCCCGAGCTGGTCAAGCGGCTGGTGATCCTCAACACCGCCGCCTTCCACCTCCCGCGGGGCAAGCGCTTCCCCTGGCAGCTGTGGCTCGCCCGCACGCCGCTCGGGCCGCTGCTGGTGCGCGGGCTCAACGCCTTCGCCCGCGGGGCGACGCGTCTCGCCTGCACGCGGCGGCGGCTCTCGCCGGCGGTCCGCGACGCCTACTGCGCGCCCTACGACAGCTGGACCAACCGCATCGCGACGCTGCGCTTCGTGCAGGACGTCCCCCTGGCGCCCGCCGACCGCGGCTACGAGCTGGTCAGCGAGACGGCCGCGCGCCTTCCGGTCTTCCGCGACCGGCCGGCGCTGGTGTGCTGGGGGATGAAGGACTTCGTCTTCGACCACCACTTCCTCGCGGAGTGGGAGCGGATCCTGCCGCAGGCCGAGGTCCACCGCTTCTCCGACTGCGGCCACTACATCCTCGAGGACGCCGGCGGCGACATCGTCCCGATGATCCGCGACTTCCTGGAGACGACATGACAGGCGGTGGGAAGCGCACGTCCGGGACCCGCGTCGCAGCGTTCGAACCTTCAACGTGCTGACGTCGACGATTTCCGTGGCTGAACGGGCCAACATCGCGGAGTTCCTGCCGGAGATGGCGGCGCGGCAGCCCGAGGCGACCGCCATCCTCTGCCCCTGGGGGCGGCGGGGCGGGCGGCTGAGCTACCGCGAGCTCGAGGAGCGGTCCTCCGTACTCGCCCGCGGACTCGCCGCCGTCGGCATCGGCCGCGGCGTGCGGACGGCGCTGATGGTGCCGCCCGGCCTCGACCTCTTCGCGCTCGCCTTCGCGCTCTTCAAGGCCGGAGCGGTTCCGGTGCTGGTCGATCCCGGCATCGGCCTGCACCACCTCAAGGCCTGCCTCGCCAACGCCGCGCCG
>JALOKS010000222.1 GCA_025456385.1 Thermoanaerobaculales bacterium
CGCCTCCTCGACGCCGATCCTGGTGGTGCCGCCGCGGCGAGCCGACCCCGCGGCCGAGGCGCCCCTGATCGTCGTCCTGCACGGCTACGGCGACCTCCCGGACAGCTACCCCGGCCTGTGGGGCGGCACCGCGAGCGCCGCGGGCGCGGTGCTCGCGGTGCCCAGGGGGGGCCTGCGGGTGGGCGGCGGCTGGGGCTGGAGCAGCGTCGACGAGGCGCAGGCTGTGGTCCAGCGCGCGCTGCGCGAGGTCGGGGCAGCGCACCCCATCGATCCCGGACGCGTGGTCCTGAGCGGCTTCTCGCAGGGCGCCTTCATGGCCTTCGCGGTGGCCCTGCGCGAGCCCGAGCGCTATGCCGGCGTCATCGCGCTGGCGGGCCCGTACGAGCCCGCGATCGACGCCCCGCTGCCGGCCCGCGGCCAGACGCCGCGCTTCCTCTTCATGGCCGGCACCCTGGACCCGGCGGTGACCGACATGCGGCGCGCGGCCGACGACTTCGAGGCCGCCGGCTACCAGGTGCGGATGCGGATCCTGCCCGGCATCGGCCACGCCTTCCCGCAGCCGCCGGGGCCCGAGCTCGGCGCAGCCCTCCGTTGGGTGCTGCAGCGCTGACTCAGAAGCTGTCGCCGATCGCCAGGTAGACGCGCTGCCGGCCGCCTTCGGCGAAGCCGTAAGCCAGGATCGCCGGACCGAGGAAGGTGTCGGCGCCGACAAACACGCTGCCGGCCTTGGTCATGGTGTCCCAGGTGAAGGACGTGTCCTCGAAGAGGAAGGCGTTGCCCATCTCGGCGCTGGCGCCGGCGTACATGCGGACCTTGATGCCGGCCATCTCGAAACGGAAGAGGCGGTGGTAGGCGATGACGCGGACGAGCGCCGCCCGGTCGCCCAGCAGCTCCTTGGTGCCGAGCCCGGAGAGGCGGAACAGTCCGCCAAGATCGTAGAGGGCGAAGAAGCTCTCCACGTCGTCGATGTTCTCGCCGTACTCGATGCCCGGCTGGATGGTCGTCCCGCCGAAGCTCCAGGCGTGGCTCGCTCTGGCCCACCAGCGCTCGAAGCCGTAGTCGGTGCCGAGCGCTGCTGACGAGCGCGAGTAGCTGAGCTCGATGTCGGATCCGTGGCGGGGGAAGACCACTGAGTTCTCGGTGTCGACCCGGAAGCGCAACGTGCCGCCTCCGAGCTCCTCGGAGGCGGAACCGAACTCGGGAAGTCCTATGCGGGGTGCGCCGCGGTTCTGCGAGCGGAAGGCTGTGGCCCGCAGCTCTCCCCACCGGCCGAGGACCCGTCCCGCCGACACCTGGGCGAGGTAGTGGGTGAACTGGTACTCGGCGATCGCGCTGCCACCGGACCAGATCTCCTGGGTCCCCTTCTCGTACTCGAGCGCCGCCTCGGCGAACCACCGCATGCCCCAGTCGAGCGGCTGGTAGAACTCGGTCCGGACGCCGGCCTCGGTGCCGATCTGGAACAGGGTCTGCCACTCGCCGCCGCGGCGGTTGACTGGGAGCAGCTGGTGCCGCCCCTGGAGGTGGTAGGTGGCGCCGCCGTCGAGGTCGTCGAGGAAGCCGAAGCCGAGCTGCAGCGAGCCGCGGCCGTGCTTCGGGGGAGGGGTGTGCACCACGAGCTCGTGCCCGCCTTCGGGGCTCTCCTCGAGCTCGAAGCCGAGCACCCCGAAGTAGCGGGTGTTGTACAGCTGGAGGAGGTCGGCGCCGAGATCTCGCGAATCGAAGGTGCCGGGGAGGCCGAGGGTCAGCGCCCGCTGCACGAGGCGGTCGTCGACCCGGCTGGAGTTGTCGACGCGGATGCGGTCGATGGTGAGGTCGACGAAGGGCTCGGCGCGCTGCCGCGCCGCGAAGGCCTTCCAGCGTTCGTCCGAAGCGGCGTGCCGGCGAAGATCGTCGACCTCGAGCCGCGCCGCCTCCTCGCCGATGGCGATCGCGTCCTGCAGGCGGTCGAAGCTGACGAAGGAAATGTCACCGAGCGCCGGCACGATCAAGGTGTCCTGCTCGCCGAGGCGGCGGAGGTCGCGGTCGCGGTTGCCGACGGTGAGCAGGCTGTTGAGGTGCGAGAACACGCTCATGAAGTTTTCGAACTCCTGCCCCTCCTCGAGCAGCGGGCTCGAGATGTCGACGGCGATGATGTGGGTGGCGCCGAGGCGCTGCGCGATCTCCACCGGCAGGTTGGCCGCGATGCCGCCGTCCACGAGCTCGCGGCCTTCGAGCTGCACCGGCGGCACCGCACCCGGCACGGACATGCTGGCCCGCATGGCGGTGGCGAGGCTGCCGGAGCCGATCACCACCGCCTCGCCGGTCGCGATGTCGGCGGCCACCGCGCGGTAGGGGATGGGAAGCTCGTCGAAGTCAGTGGTCGTCGGGGACAGGGCGTCGACGAGCCGGAGGATGATCTCGAGGCGTTGCCCGGTGATGACGCCGCTCGGCAGCACCGGCTTGAGGCCCTCGAAGTGGATCCGGCCCTGGATCATCAACGGGCGGTCGTCCTGCTTGCGCCGGAAGCTGAGGTCCTGGCGCTCGACCCGGTCGGTGAAGACCCGCTCCCAGTCGATCATCTCGACGAGCTTCTCGATGTCGTCGGGCGACCAGCCGGCGGCGTAGAGGCCGCCGATGATCGAGCCCATGCTGGTGCCGACGATCAGGTCGGGAGCGACGTGCAGCTCCTCGAGCACGCGCAGCACGCCGATGTGGGCCGCGCCGCGGGCGCCGCCGCCGGAGAGCACGAGGACGAGCTTTCCCTCAGTGTCATTGTCGACTTGGTCCTCGGCCACCGCCGGGAAGACCAGCAGCAGGGGCACGACCCATGCGCACAGGACGCGAAAACCAGGCTTCGACATCATGGCACCTCCGCCGGATCTCGGCCGCCGCTCAGGGCTCGGTCGGGCGCGAGCGCTCGATTTGCTCGAGCTCGAAGACGGTCTGCCCGCCCTCGATCGTCCTCATCTGCACCGGAGCGCCCGGGAGGCCGGGCACGAAGAAGAACTCGCTGACCGCCTCCGAGCCTTCCTCGGGCACGCGGTAGAGCCAGCCCTCGAGTGCTCCGAGGGCGGTTTCCCGGGTCGTCCGCTCTCGCGAGGCGCCGGGAGAGGGGAAGCTCGCGTGGTCGCGCAGCTCGAGCCAGGTCGAGCGCTGCACCACCGGCTCGCCGCTGACCGCGCCGTCGTCGGCCAGGGCCGCGAACTCGATCTGACAGCCCTCGGCGTCGGCTTGCAGCACTGTCCAGCGCTCGAGCCGCACCTCGCCGGGGGTGCTGCGCCGCATCACCAGGCTGAAGCCGGTCACCCACTCGTCGCGGATCTGCTCGGCGGTGAAGGGTTGCTCGAGGATCGCGGCCTCCACCGGTTCCGGTGCGGCGCTCACCGCCGCGTCGTCGTGGCCGCCGGCCGGCGCCGCGGTCGGCCCGTCGGGCTGCCCCGCGCAGGCGGCGAGCATCAGGATGCTGGTCACGAGCCCGAATCGTCGCATGAGGAGCCCCCTGTGAGCTGGCAGTCTGTACGGCGCGAATTCTACTCCACGCCAGCTCGGGCCTGCTGTCGGCCGCCGAGAATGGCGGCGTGACCGCGGGGGTTGTATCCTGAGACACCTTCGGAGGTGGCGGATGAGCGAACGCGGGAACGGAAATCTGGTTGCCGCCGGCCTGCTGGTCGCGGTCGGGCTGGCGGTGGGCGGCTTCTTCGTCGGGCGCGGCCTGCTGGTCGCGCGGGCGAGCGACCGTTTCGTGACGGTGCGCGGCCTCGCCGAGCGCGAGGTGGCGGCGAACCTCGTGGTGTGGCCGATCACCTACGCCGTGACTGCCGACGACCTCGGCACCCTGCAGCGGCGCAGCGACGAGGGGGCGGCCAAGATCCGCGCCTTCCTCGCCGGCGAGTTCTCGGATGCCGAGATCAGCGCCTCGCAGGCCCGGGTCACCGACCGCCAGGCGCAGGGCATGATGGACCAGACCGGCCGCCTCGAGCGTTTCGTCGCCGAGTCGACCGTCACCGTTCGCTCCGAGCGCATCGACGCGGTGCGGGCGGCGATGGAGCGCTCAGGCGAGCTGGTGGCGCAGGGCGTGGCCCTGATCCGCAGCTACGAAACCTCGACCGAGTACTTCTTCACCGCCCTCGACGCGGTCAAGCCGGAGATGATCCGCGAGGCCACCCGCGACGCGCGGAGCGCGGCGCAGCAGTTCGCCGAGGACTCGGGCAGCCGCGTCGGCGGCATCCGCAACGCCCAGCAGGGCTACTTCTCGATCGAGGACCGCGACCGCTTCTCGCCCGAGCACAAGAAGATCCGGGTCGTGACCACGGTCCAGTACTTCCTGGTCGACGACTGAGCGGCGGTCACTGCTGCGCTCGAGCTCTCGGGAGGAAGCCCATGAAGGCGCTCCAGGCCGTTCTGCTGTCCGCGCTGCTCGCCGTCGCCGCCGCACTGCCCGCGGCCGAGCCCGTGGCGGTCCGGGTGGAGGTCCAGCCGCTGGGCGCGGGGGAGGACGGCACCAGGGTCGCCGTGCTGGTGCGCGTCGCGCCCGAGGACCGCGGCCGCATCGGCCGCAACGCCATGGTCCGCGTCGAGCTCGACGGCGAGCCGGCCCCGGGCCAGAGCCCGCTGTGGGCGGTGCGGATGGCGGACGACGGCAGCGCGCGGATCGAGACCCTGTGGCCCCCCGGCGAGCACCGGCTCGAGCTCGAGATCGCGAGCCCGAGCGGGGCCGAGCGCGGGCTCTGGGTCGGCACCGTGCGCATCCCGGGCATCGTCGAGCGGAGAACCGGGGACGGCGCTCCCGCCGCTGCACCGGAGCCCGCACCTGGGCCGCCCGCCGTCGAGCGGGCCGCTCCCGAGGCGCCCGCTGCCCAGGCCCCGGCACCACCGCGAACGGAGGCGCCCCCGGCGATGGCGGATGTGCCCGGGGTGGCCGAGGCC
>JALOKS010000223.1 GCA_025456385.1 Thermoanaerobaculales bacterium
ATGACGCGGTCGATCTCGGCGTCGGTGGTGTAGTGGCTGAGCGAAAAGCGCACCGAGCCGTGGACGGCGGTGAAGGGGACCTTCATGGCGCGCAGGATGTGCGAGGGCTCGAGCGAGCCCGAGGTGCAGGCGGAGCCCGAGGAGGCGCAGATGCCGTGCTCGGAGAGCTGGTAGAGGATGCCCTCGCCCTCGATGAAGTGGCAGGCCACGTTGAGGGTGTTGGTCAGCCGCTCGGCCTCGGCGCCGTTGACCTCGAGGTAGGAGATGCGGGCAACGAGAGCGTCTTGCAGGCGATCGCGCAGGGCGCGGACCCGCGGTTCGTCGGCGTCGTGGCGGTCCATCGCGAGCTCGAGGGCGCGGGCGAGGCCGACGATGAAAGCGACGTTCTCGGTCCCGGCCCGCCGCCCGTCCTCCTGGTGGCCGCCGAGCAGGTAGGGCCGGCAGGGCGTGCCGCGGCGGATGAAGAGCGCGCCGATGCCCTTGGGGGCGTGCAGCTTGTGGCCGGAGAAGCTGAGCAGGTCGACGTGGCGGAGATCGCCCCGGAGGTCGATCGGGAGCTTGCCGACGGTCTGGGTGGCATCGGTGTGGACGACGATCCCGGGGTCGGTCTCCTTGGCGATGCGGGCGAGCTCGGCGACCGGGAACACGACCCCGGTTTCGTTGTTGGCGTGCATCACCGACACCAGCAGGGTGTCGGAGCGCAGGGCGCGCACGTAGGCCGTGCGGTCGATCCGGCCCTGGCGGTCGACCGGGATGAAGTCGACCTCGAAGCCGCGGCGCGCGAGGTCTTTCGCGACCTCGTAGATCGCCGGGTGCTCGACCGCGGTGGTGACGATGTGGCGGCGCTCGGAGCTGGCGGCGATGGTGCCGAAGACCGCGGTGTTGTTGCTCTCGGTCGCGCAGGAGGTGAAGAGGATCTCGTCGGGACGGGCCCTGCCGAGGAGCTTCGCCACCGTTCGCCGGGCGGCGGCGACGGCGTCGGCCGGGCCGCGCGCGGCCTCGTACATCGAGCTCGGGTTGAAGTAGCTGTCGGTGAGGTAGGGGAGCATCGCCTCCACCACCTCGGGTGCCACCCGGGTCGTCGCGTTGTTGTCCAAGTAGATGATCGCCACCTGGCCTCCTGACCAGCTCCCTTTTCTTTTTCCGCCGTGGTCTCCCGCAGGGCGCACGCGGCGGAAAAAGAGCTACACCTCGACCACCCGGATGCGTTCGTCGACGTGGTCCTTGAGCGCCTGCTCGACCATCATCTTGATGGTCCGGCCGGAGCCCATGCAGTCGGCGCAGGCGCCGCGCATGCTGCAGTAGACCACCGAGTCCTTGATGTCGACGAGCTCGATGCCGCCGCCGTCCCGGGCGAGCTGTGGCCGCACCTTCTCCTCGAGCACGTGCTCGACCAGCTTGGCGAACTTGAAGGGCGACATCTCGCGCGGCGGCTGCGCCTTGGGCTGGCGCGCCATGGGCAGCACCGGCAGCTCCTTGAACGCGGTCGGCTGCTTGCCCCACACCTTGTGGAGGATGTCCTGCAGGCCGCCGGGCTTGTGGTGGCAGGACATGCAGGCGCCCCCGGCCTTGACGGCGTTGGTGATCTCGGGAATGGTCTTGAGCTCGAGCTCGCGGATCTTGCGCTCGAGGTAGGGCTCGGTGAGGCCGAAGCAGGTGCAGACGAGCCTCCCTTCCTCCTGCTCGTCGCGGCGGATGTCGACGCCGAGCTCGGAGAGGTCCACGCCGCGCTTCTGGGCCCAGTTGAAGACCGCGGCCTCGAGCGCCTCGGCCCCCATGACCGAGCAGTGGATCTTGGCCTGGGGCAGCCCCTCGAGGTAGTTGACGATGTCCTGGTTGGTGATCTTGAGGGCCCCGATCGGGGTGAAGCTGCCCTCCTCGATGATCGCGCACAACGCCTCGGAGGCGGCGATCGCCGAGGTGCAGCCGAAGGTCAGGTAGCGCGCCTCGGTGATGCGGTCCTGCTTGGGGTCGCTGGGGTGGCGGTCGACCCGGAAGGTGAAGCGGAGCGCGTCGCCGCAGGAGATGGAGCCGTGCTCGCCGAAGCCGTCGGCGTCCTCGATCTCACCGAGGTGGGTGCCGGGCCTGCCCTGCACCGCCGCCATGAACAGCTCGGTGGTCTTTTTGGAGTAGTTCCAGGTCATCGAACCTCCGCCCGCGCCGGGCGGCGCGGCGGAGGGTATGATAGCCGATCCGGCCCCGCAGATGGCGCGGCGATCGCCCGCTCAGAGCGCGGCGCGGGGGCGAAGGGGCAGGCCGAGCTCGAGAGCGATCTGGCCGATGGCGGCGCGCTCCGCCGCCCCGACCAGGCCGTCGGCCGCAGCCACCGCCTCCAGGAGCTCGGGCAGCGGCGCGCGGTCCTCGGCCGCCGCCGAGCGGAGCCGCCGGCTCGAGCCGTACGCGCCGCCGCAGTCCCCGAAACGGCAACGCTGGGTCGCCATCGCCACCGTCAGCACCGCCTCGGCGGGTGACAGCGAGGCCTGCTCGACCAGGATCTCCTCCATCCGGCTCACCTCGGCCTCGCTGAGGTCCTGATCCGCCAGCGCGACCCGGTGGAGGAGCAGGGCGAGGGTCGACAGGTAGCCGTCGCGACGGCGATCGACGAGCGCGATGCGGTCGAGGCCGCGGCGGATCTCTTCGGCGAGGCCGGCCGCCCGGTGGTCGGCGGCGCCGTGGGTGCTGCTCATGGTCGGACCTCCTGAGCCTCAGTACGCGGTGGAGGCCGGGAAGTTCCCGGGTCGGCTGCAGTACACTCGGGCGATGATGGTCCTGCACTCCTCGCGACGTCGCGTCGGCGTCTCCGCGCTGACACTCGTGCTGCTTCTGGCCGCGCTGGTGACGACCGCATCGGCCGCTCATCCCGAGGCCGCCCGGGGGACCGGCGGCGCGGTGTCGAGCGCCGCCCCCGCCGCCACCGCGGCCGGAATCGAGATCCTGCGCGCGGGGGGCAACGCGGCCGACGCCGCGGTCGCCACCGCCCTCGCCCTCGCCGTCGTCCACCCGCAGGCCGGCAACCTCGGCGGCGGCGGCTTCGCGGTCGTCCGCTTCGGCGACGAGGTGGCGACCCTCGACTTCCGGGAGACCGCACCCGCGGGGGCAACCCCGGGAATGTTCCTGGACCGCAAGGGCGAGCCCCGGCCCGAGGCCTCGCTGGTCGGTCCGCTCGCCGCGGGCGTGCCGGGCTCGCCGGCCGGACTCGCCGAGCTGCACGCCAGGCGCGGCCGGCTGCCGTGGGCACAGGTGGTGGCGCCGGCCGTCCGCCTGGCCCGCGACGGCTTCGTGGTCACCCGCCGGCTGGAGGCCGCGCTCACCGCCGAAGCGGCCCTGCTCGCGGAGTTCCCGGAGACCGCCTCGGTGTGGCTGCCGGGCGGGCGGCCCGCGGCCGCCGGCGGGCTGATGCGCCTGCCCGAGCTCGCCGCGACCCTCGAGGCCTACGCGGCCAAGGGCGCACCGGCGATCACCGAAGGCCCGCTGGCCGCCGCCGTCGAGCTCGCCTCGCGCCGCCACGGCGGCGTCCTGCGCGCCGCCGACCTCACGGCCTACACGCCGGTCTGGCGGCTCCCGGTGCGCTTTTCGGCCTTCGGCTGGGAGGTGGCCTCGATGCCGCTGCCCTCGGCAGGCGGCATCGTCCTCGGCCAGACCTGCGGCATGCTCGAGCGCCTCGGCTGGGCCGCGAAGCCCCGCTTCGGGGCCGACCGCGCCCACCTGCTCGCGGAAGCCTGGCGCCGCGCCTACGCCGACCGCTTCCTGCTCGGCGACCCGCGCACCAGCCTCGCCGGCGCCCATCAGCTGCTGGCACCATCGTGGCTCGAGCGGCGCGCGGGCGAGATCAATCCGCTGCGGGCAACCCCCTCCGACCGGGTGCGCTCCTGGTCGCGGGCCGAAGTGCCCGAGAGCCGCGAGACGACCCACCTCTCGGTGCTCGACGGCGACGGCAACGCGGTCGCGCTCACGACGACCCTCAACGGCAGCTTCGGCTGCGGACTGCTGGTGCCGGGCGTCGGCTTTCTCCTCAACAACGAGATGGACGACTTCGCGACCGCGCCCGGCCGCCCCAATCTCTACGGGCTCGTCCAAGGGGAGGCGAACGCGGTCGCGCCCGGCAAGCGCATGCTCTCCTCGATGTCGCCGACCGTCGCCTGGCGGGGCGCCGAGGTCGTCGTGCTCGGCTCGCCCGGGGGATCGCGGATCCCGACCGCGACCGTCCAGGTCCTCCTCAACCTGATCGTCGACGGCGACGAGCTGCAGGCGGCGGTCGACCGGCCGCGCCTGCACCACCAGTGGCAGCCCGACGCCCTGCTCGCGGAGCCCGAGGCGCTCGCGCCGGAGACGGCGAGCGCGCTGGTGTCGCGCGGCCACGAGATCCGGGTCGTCGACCAGCTCGGCGAGGTGAGCGCGGTGCGCCGGAGCGGCGGCGTCGTCAGCGCGGCCCAGGACCCGCGCGGGCCGGGCGCGGCGGGCGTCGTGCGCCCGGACGGCGACTGATGCAGCTGCTCGACGAGCTTCGGGAAGAGCACCGCCTGGTCGAACGCGTCGCTGGCTCCCTGACCCGCCTCGCGGTCCGCGCCGGTGGGGGCGGGGGTGGGGTGACCGCAGCCGACGTCCTCGACTTCGTCCGCGTGCTGCGGGTCTTCGTCGGCGGCTTCCACCACGAGCGCGAGGAGACGACGCTCTTCGCCGCGCTGGTCGAACGGGCCGAGGTGGCGGGTGACCGTGGCCCGCTCGCGGTCCTCGTCGACGAGCACCGGCGCGGGGCGGCGATGGTGGACGAGCTCGAGGCGGCGGCCGCCGAGACGGCACGCGCCGCGCTGGTCGCCCGGCGTCTGGCCCACCACCTCTGGGAGCACGTCGACAAGGAGGAGAGCGTGATCTTCCCGGAGGCGGCGCAGCGCCTCGTCC
>JALOKS010000224.1 GCA_025456385.1 Thermoanaerobaculales bacterium
TATCTTCTGAGCTCCACGGGCTGAAGCTCACCGGCTAAAGCCGGTGGATCGAACCCTAATACTTGGGTATTCGAAATCTTCCACTCGCGGGCAGTGCATCGACACCGCCGTCTGCTGGCGACGCCTCAGCCCCTAGAGGCACGTCGTGACGCGCTCCCTCTCCCGCCTCGTCGTCGCCGAGCCCGACGAGCTCCGCCCGGTGCTGTGGGCGGCGCTCGCCAACTTCCTGCTCCTCGGCTCGTACTTCGTGATCCGGCCGCTGCGGGACGAGATGGGCGTCGCCGGCGGCGTCGGCAACCTGCCGTGGCTCTTCCTCGGCACCCTGCTCGGGATGCTCCTGCTCCACCCCTTCTACACCGCGCTCGTCGGCCGCCTCCCCCGCCGCCGCTTCGTGCCGCTCGCCTACGCCTTCTTCATCGCCAACCTGATCGTGTTCTGGGCCCTCTTCCGCGCCCTGCCGGAGGCGTCGGGGATCTGGACCGGAAGGGTCTTCTTCATCTGGACCTCGGTCTTCAACCTGTTCGTGGTCTCGATCTTCTGGTCGCTGATGGCCGACCTCTTCCGCCCCGGGCGGGCGGCGCGGCTGTTCGGCTTCGTGGCCGTCGGCGGCACCCTCGGCGCCGCCGCCGGCTCGGGCGCGACCGCCGTCCTCGCGAGCCGGCTGCCGCCGACCGACCTGCTGCTGCTCGCCGCCGCCCTGCTCGGCACGGCCGTCGTCGCCGCCTGGCGCCTCGCGGGCGCGGCCGCGGCACTCGGCCCCGGGGCCGGCGAGCCCGCCGCCGCTGCCGACGACGCCCCGGTGGGCGGGCGGATCCTCGACGGCATCCGCGCCGCCCTCTCCTCGCCCTACCTCATCGGAATCGTCATCTACATGCTGCTCTACACCGTGACCTCGACCTTCCTCTACTTCCAGCAGGCGGCGATCGTCGACGCGGGCCTCGCGGACCGCGCCGCGCGCACCGTGTTCTTCGCCCGCGTCGACCTCGCGGTCAACCTCATCACCGCGTTCACCCAGGTCTTTCTGACCGGGCGGATCGTCCGCCGCATCGGTATCGCCCTGGCGCTCGCCGCCCTGCCGCTGGTGAGCCTGCTCGGCTTCGCCGCGATCGGGCTGGCGCCGACCCTGGCTGTGATCGCCGTCGTCCAGGTGCTGCGCCGCTCGAGCAACTACGCCCTCGCCCGCCCCTGCCGCGAGATGCTCTACACCGTCGTCCCGAGAAGCGCCAAGTACAAGGCCAAGAACTTCATCGACACCACTGTCTACCGGATCGGCGACCAGGCGGGCGCCTGGACCTCGAGTGCCGTGATGGCCGTGGGCCCCGGCGCCGTCCTCCTCGCGGCCGTGGCGGCGCCGCTGACGCTGCTGTGGCTCGGCGTCGGGTTGTGGCTCGGGCGGCGGCACATCGAGTCGGCCGGCGCGCCGGACGGGCCGCCGCCGGCCGCGGTCCAGAGCTGAGGCCTCCCTGCGGCCGGCACGGGACGGCGCCTTTCCGGCTACACTCGGTGTGCCCGAGGGAGGGTTTCCATGGACTTCACCGGCAAGACCGTGCTCGTCACCGGAGGCAGCCGCGGCATCGGCCGGGCCATCGCCCGCGGCTTCGCCGCCCGCGGCGCCCGCGTCGCCGTCAACTATCGGGCGGACCGCGAGGCCGCCGAGCGCACCATCGCGGCGATGCCGGGGGGGCCGCACATCGCGATCCAGGGCGACGTCGCCGACCCGGCGGCCGTCGCCAGGGTCTTCGAGATCGCCACCGAGGCCTTCAGCCGCATCCACATCGTGGTCAACAACGCCGGCATCTACGAGTACCACCGCGTCGAGGAGGTCGACTTCGAAGCCTGGCAGGGCGCCTGGCGGCGGGTCCTCGACACCAACCTCGTCGGGCCGGCCAACGTCTGCTACCTCGCCGCCCGCCACATGATCGAGAACGGCGGCGGCCGCATCGTCAACGTCTCCTCGCGCGGCGCCTTCCGCGGCGAGCCCGAGGGCCCGGCCTACGGCGCGAGCAAGGCCGGCCTCAACGCGATGAGCCAGTCCCTCGCCCAGCGGCTCGCGCCGCACAAGATCTTCGTCGGAGTCGTCGCCCCGGGCTGGGTCGAGACCGACCTCGCGGCCCGCGTCCTCGACACGCCGCAGGGCGACGCCATCCGGGCCCAGAGCCCCCTCAACCGGGTCGCGACGCCGCAGGAGGTCGCCTACGCGGTGCTCTTCCTGGCCTCGGACGGCGCCGAGTTCGCGACCGGGGCGGTCCTCGACGTCAACGGCGCCTCGTACCTGCGCACCTAGTCCCGCACGCCGGCGAACACCAGCAGGGCGAGGACGAGCGCGAACACGGCCCCGCCGGCGAACACGCTGTCGACGCCGCCGACCCGGTGCACACCGGCCATCACCGGCGGACCCAGGGTCTGGCCGAGGCGCAGCACGGTCCCGTTCAAGGACATCACCGCACCGCGCCGGTCGGTCGGCGCGAAGCCCGCCAGCAGCACCTGGACGACCGGGATCGTGGTCGCGAAGGCGAAGCCGAGCAGCACGGCGGGCAGTGCGAGCGCCAGCACCTGCGGCGCGCGCGGCACCGCCGCGAGGCCGGCCGCGAAGGCCACGAAGCCCAGCGTCATCAGCCGGCGGTGGCCGAGGCGCGCCGCGAGCCGGCCGAGGTTGGCGGAGGTGAGGGCGGTGGCGAGCGACAGCCCGCCCATCATGAGCCCGATCTCGGGGGCCGACGACTCGAATCGCTCCGCCATCAGGAAGGGTAGGAAGGTCACGTAGGCGCCGTAGAGGAGGATGAAGATGGCGGTGCTGGTGAAGAACAGCAGCAGCACCTGCGGTCGGCGGACGACCGTCCACAGCCCCCCGAAGTACTCGCCGAGGTGGCTCCGGTGCCCGCGCGGCGCAAGCTGCAGCCGCCGCAGCACCAGGAAGGCCACCGGCAGCGCGAGCACGGCGAGCGCGAAGGGGGCCGACCAGGCGAGCAGGGTGAGCGCGCCCCCGATCGCCGGGTAGGCCGCGGTGCCGATCGACAGCAGGCTCGCGTTCAGTCCCATCGCGGTGGTGCGGTGCCGGTCGGTGAAGAGGTCGCCGATCAGAGTGACGTTGATGGAGCCGATCGGGGAGGCGCCGATGCCCTGCACCACCCGGAGGGCGATCAGAACCGGCAGGCTGCGGGCGAAGACACAGGCCACTCCGGCGGCCGCGAACAGGAGGAGCCCCGGCACCAGGATGCGCAGCCGGCCGTAACGGTCGGCGAGGATGCCCGCGACGGTCGTCAGCACCACCCCCGGCAGGGTGAAGGCCGTGATCAGCAGCGCGACCTCGCCGGCGCCCACCCCGAGCGCGGTCGCCATCCGCGGCAGCGCGGGGGCGATCGAGGACACGCCGAGCACCGCGATCAGGGTGACGCCGAAGATCGCCTGCAGCTCCGGGTTGCTGACTGTGGCGACCCTCTCGCCGCTGTCGAAGGCAGGATTTTCACCCGTCATGTCGCCCGCAGGATAGCGCGACCCTCGACGGCACCCGGTCCCAGCGCCGCCGCCGCCCCGGACGGCCGGCGGAGACGGGCCCGGGCGCGAGGGCCCGCACGAGAAGCAATTCCCCGCCAGCGCTGTTGCTTGAGGCTGGAGGTTGACGATGAGCAGCTCCCGCAGCGTGTCCCTGCTGTTGACCGGGAAACCGACCATCGAGGGCGCCGGTGTTCGACTGCAGCGGGTCTTCGGCTTCCCGGAGGCACCGCGCCTCGACCCGTTCCTGCTCCTCGACGACTTCGGCTCGAGTCGAGCCGAGGACTACGTCGCGGGCTTCCCCTGGCACCCCCACCGCGGGATCGAGACCGTCACCTACCTGGTCTCCGGCAGGGTCGAGCACCGCGACAGCCTCGGCAACCAGGGGACCATCGGCGCCGGCGACGTGCAGTGGATGACCGCCGGCGGCGGCATCATCCACCAGGAGATGCCGCAGCCGACGGGCGAGCCGCTCCGAGGATTCCAGCTCTGGGTCAACATGCCTGCTGCGATCAAGATGAGCGCGCCTCGCTACCGCGACATCGCCGCGGCAGCCATCCCGGGCGTGTCCCCGCGCGACGGGGTCCACATCAAGGTCATCGCCGGCGAGGTGGCCGGCGCACGCGGTCCGGTGACCGACGGCGCGGCGCAGCCTGAGTACGCCGACGTCAGCCTCGCGCCCGGCGCCGAGATCGAGCACCCGACGCAGGACGAGCGCACCGTCTTCGCCTACGTCGTCAGCGGCTCCGGGAGGGTGGGGACCGGCGTGGAGCAGGAGCTGCGCAGCGGCCAGCTGGCGCTCTTCGGGGCCGGGCCCTCGGTGCGGGCGGTGGCCGGCGACTCGGGCTTCCGGTTTCTCCTCGTCTCGGGCCGACCGCTCGGCGAGCCGGTGGCGTGGCGCGGGCCCATCGTCATGAACACCGGCGAGGAGCTCGCGACCGCGTTTCGCGAGTACGAGCAGGGGACCTTCCTCAGGCACGCCCGCGGCTGACGCGCGGCCGACCTCGCCCGTCAGCCCTTCACCACCCAGCCCCTGACGCGCAGCAGCTCGCGCAGGGCGGTGCAGTGGTCGCCCTGGATCTCGACCCAGGTCTCACCGGCCGTGCCGCCGGAGCCGCAGGCCCGTTTGAGCTCGGCCGCGAGCTCCTTGAGGAAGGCGGCGTTGCGCGGCAGGCCGTCGACGATGGTGACGGTCTTGCCCTTGCGCCCCGCCCGCTCGACCCGCAGCCGGGCCGTCAGCCGCGCCGGCACCGCGTCCTCGCGGGTCTGGGCGCAGCGGCAGTCGGCGATCGGCCACCCGCAGCGCGGGCACACCCGGCGCAGCTCGGTCGAGAACACCGTTTTCGGCCTGGGTCGGGCCGTCATCCTCCGCAACCCTCCGACCGCACCATGGTAGCCCGGG
>JALOKS010000027.1 GCA_025456385.1 Thermoanaerobaculales bacterium
GCGAGGTAGGTCTCGAAGAACCGCACCGCGTTGACCCGCTCGTAGGACCCCTGCTCCCAGGATCCGTTGTTCAGGGTGCCCCGTTCGAGCCGCTCGAAGCTGCCTGCTTCGTCGGTCTTCAGCCAGCCCTCGCCCACCGCGACCTGCACCCAGTTCCCGTGGTTCGACACCGCCGACGAGAACACGGTCGGGTTGACGAGGACCACCTGGAGGGTCCGCCCGTCGCGCTCGACTCGCAGCTCCACGTCGGGCTGCGGTCCCTCGCCGCCCAGGAATCGCAGCAGCTCCTCGCGGTTCAGACCGAGCGCCTCGCCCGGCACCGGCAAGGTCACGAGATCCCAGCCGCCGAGCTCCGGCAGGAGCAGGCGATGGCTCTCGTCGATCGCGCTCCGCAGCCGCGAGGCGTCGATCCAGCGCACCGCGAGGCTGTCTCCGGCCGACCACTGCCGCCCGCTCCAGGTCACTGCCCTCTCGAACCGGAAGCTGCGGTCGAGCGCCGAGCTCGTCGAGACCGTGGCTGCGGCGCGCTCCGTCAGCGCGTCCAGGCTGTCGCCGGGGCGCTCCAGGGGCGGCTCGGTCCGCGGGTTCAGCGAAACGGCGACGCGCACCCTGATCGCGGCGTCGGCGAGCGGCTCGAGCTTGGCGGCGAGCGGCAGCGGGTCGCGCTCGCCGATGCCGCGCAGTCCCGCGCCGTCGGTGCCGAAGGCGGGGACCACACAGCTGCCGGCTGCGAGCGCCGCCGCGCGGCCCCGCGGGTCGCGGAGCTGCTCGAAGCTCAGCAGCGGCACGACTGCGACCCCGGAGACATCGCGCAGGGCCACGATGAAGGCTTCGATGCCGTCGGCGAGCTGCGGCAGATCGAGGACGATCTCGGCCGGGATCGCACCGTCGAGCTCGGTCGCGAGCGCCCGCCACACCGCTTCGGCGGTCGCGGCGTCCAGACCCGGTCGCACTCCGGAGATCTCGATCGCGATGCCGGTCGGGATCGCTCCTTCGACCGGCGGCGCCGGCTCGATCCGCAGCACCGGGGCCTGACCGCGCAGGTCGGCGGTGCCGCGGCGAACGACCACTCCGTCCACGCCCGCCAGGCGGAGTCGCTCCGCGGTCGCGACGTCGAGCCCCGTGCGGTCGAGCCACACCGTCATCCGGCGCGGCGCCGGCGCCGGTTCGTGGTAGGCGGGCGGCGGGCCGCCGCAGCCGAGGGCCAGGAGGACCAGACTGCCGATGATCCAGCGCTGCGTCATCGCTTCATCCTAACAAATGCGCGTCCCTCAGCGCCGTCCCGGATGCGCCCGGCCGGGGCCGCCCTCGCGCGGCGGTATCGGGAGCTCGAGCCGCACGCACAGGCCCCGGGCGCCGTTGACCGCCTCCACCCGACCCTGACAGCGGGTCACCACCTGGTGCACCAGGGCGAGGCCGAGGCCGCTGCCCGCGGTCGTGGTCGAGAAGTGCGGCGCGAAGAGCTCGGAGAGACGCTCCTCGGGCACGCCGCCGCCGCTGTCCTCGACCTCGAGCACGACCCAGCCCGGATGCTCCGAAAGTCGCATGTGCACCGTCCCCGGGCTCTCTCCGAGTGCGTCGATGCTGTTCTGGATCAGGTTGGAGACCGCCCTGCCCAGCCACAGCCGATCGCCGACCACCGCCGGCGGTGGAGGAATCGGCACCTCGCGGACGAAGCGGATCCCGCGGCGCTCGAGGATCCGGCTGCCGCTGGGCACAGCGGCGATGACCGACGCCAGGTCCACCTCCTCCGGCCGCCACTCCTCGAGGGCCACCAGGTTGGAGAACGAGTTCGCCGTTTCCTGCAGGCGGCCGACCTGGACCGCGATCTCCCGGCACGCCTCGTCGAGGAGGGACTGCAGCTTCGGGCTGTCGGCCGCCCGCGCCGCCTGCAGCTCCTGGACCCACAGCCGGACCGGCGTCAGCGGGTTCTTGACCTCGTGGGCGACGATGCGGGCGAGCTGGTTGAGCTGCCGGGCGCGATCCGCCCGCACCAGCTCGGTGACGTCGTCCACCACGGCGACGATTCCCGGCGAACCCTCGGGAAGGGGGACCGCCGCGGCCGCCACGCGCCACGTGAGGTCACGGCCCGGGATCGGCTGCACCGTCCGCGCCGCCGAGCCGGTGGCGCCTGCCTCGTCGGCGATCGCACGCAGCTCCTCGAGGACGACCTCGCCGTGCTCCTCCTCGAGCCTGCGCGCGGCCGGGTTGGCGAAGCGGCGCGCTCCGTCGGGCTCGAGCACGAACACCGCGGGCTCGATCGTCTTGAGCGTGATGCGGAGCAGCTCCTCCTGGTGGCGGAGCGTGCGCTCGCGCTGCTGGACCTGCTCGTTCATCGAGCTCACGGCGTCGAGAACCTCCGCGAGGTCGGTCTCCGGCGGACGCCGGGGAGGCGCCACCGGCTCGCCGTCGACGAGCTTCCGCGCGAGCGTCACCAGGTCGCGCAGCGAGCTGCCGAGGCGGGTCTCGATGCGCGTGGTCAGGACGAGGGCGAACAACGCCGACAGGCAGGCGCCGGTGAGCAGCCAGTCCACCGCGCCGAGGTCGGCCCCGCCGCGCGGCGTGTCCCGGAGGTAGAGGTGGAGCAGCAGGCGGCGTCCCTGAAGCTCGACCGGGCCGGCGGCGACAATCCGGTGGCGCCACCGCCGCACCACCGAGTCGTCGCGGCCGAGCAGGAAACCCGGAAAGGTCGCCGGCAGAGGGAGCGGCGGCAGAGCGCCCGTGCTCACGAGGTCGGGGCGCGACACCGCGGCGAGCGCGATGCCGTCCCACAGCGCGACCTCGCCTCCCCAGCCCTCGGCCAGCCACGATGCGAGCTCGTCGTCGACTGCAAAGCCTCCGCCGAGGTGGACCGCCGTGTAGCGCGCCGCCCGCAGCGCCTCCAGGCCTCGCGCCTGCACCAGCCGGCTCTCCTGCGCGGTGATCCGCTGGTGGAGGAACAGGGTGAGGATGGCGAGCGGCACGACGACCCCTGCCGCCACCAGCAGCCGGAGGCGGCCGCCAAAGGTCGCGAGCTGCTGACGGCTCGAACGGGGCGGCGCCGCGAGCAGCGAGCCGAGGATCGCCCACAGCATGGCGGCAGCCGTCCGCACCACCCAGTCCGAGGCGTCCGGGAGGTCGGCGATCGCCGCCACCAGCCACGGGCCCCGCCGCCACAGACGCGCCGGCCGCCGGGCTTCGCCGATGGCGAGCCACGCCCACCCCCCGCCGGCGTGCGAGAGCTCGCCCGCGCGCTGCGGATCGAGGCCGCCGATCTCGGGGTGGAGCGTGGCTGCGACCTCACCTGAGCGGGTCAGCACCGCGAACTTCGTCACGCCCGAGCCGCCCCGCGCGGCCTCCCCCTCCCACCCCCAGTCCCGCAGCCAGGACCAGGGCTCCGCCGCCGTCCAGAGCTCCAGTTCCCAGCCCTCCAGGCCGAGCACCGGCCACCGCCGGAGCAGCCGCACCGCGGGCCCCGCCGCCTTCAGGTCGCCCCAGGTCGAGATCTCGCGCCCCCCGTCGTCCCGCACCACCAGCCTCGAGGGCGTCGCCCAGTCGGCGAGGCGCCAGCGCTCGGCCAGCACCGGCGCCAGGTCATCGAGGCGGCTCCCACCCGGCGGAGCAGGCAGGAGTGCGGTGGCATCAGGGGCCTGCCGCGGCAGCACCACGCCGGCTGCCGGGTCGGCGGCGCGCCCGAGCTCGACCGGCACGCGTGCCGCTGCCGCGCCGAGGCCGAGCAGAGCCAGCAGGGCGGCCGCGCGGAGGCGGCGCTCCAGGCT
Organism: Thermoanaerobaculales bacterium; assembly: GCA_025456385.1. GTDB lineage: Bacteria > Acidobacteriota > Thermoanaerobaculia > Thermoanaerobaculales > Sulfomarinibacteraceae > Sulfomarinibacter. Next base: position 3,759 of record JALOKS010000027.1, read on the forward strand.
CGGCCCCGCGCCCGCCGCGCGCGGCCATGCCGACAGCAACCACGCCAGGGCCACCATCCACACCCCGCCCCAGCCCGGGCGCAACAGAAAATCGGGGAGCCACTGAAAGACCGCCGCCGGCGCGGCGAGCACCGCTGCCGCCAGCGCGCCGAGAACCGTGCCTGCGATCAGGATCCGGGCCGCGACCGGCGACAGGTCGTGCGCGAGCCGGCCGGCCGCAGCGCCCGCCGCCAGGATCATGAGGCCCACGGCCGCGGCAGGGGCGGGGCCCGGGACGGCGACCACCGCCAGCGAGCCGACCACGACCACCAGCCACGCGATCCGCGGTGCGAGCCAGAGGGCGGCGGCCGCCAGCAGCACCCAGCCCAGCCAGCGCCATGGGACGGCCCAGGCTCGAGTCGCGGCGGGCTCGGCGACCGGGATCTCGACTCCGGGACTGCCGGGAACGGGGATCAGGTGGGCGGCGGCGACGTTGTCGCCGATCTCGAGCGATCGCCCCGCAACCGCCTGCATCCCCCAGATCCGCCGGGCCCGCAGCGGGCTGCGGTCGACGACGACGACCACCCCGCGCAGGCGCCCCTGCTGCAGCAGCGGCTCGCGCAGCCACAGGTCGGCGCCGCCGGCCGACCACGCCACGCCCCACTGCCGTTGACCCAGGATCCGCAGGTCGGGCGGCAGGGCGTGACCCGCTCCGCCCCAGGCGATGACCTGGCCGCGGTCGTCGGCGAGGAAGACCGTGCGGCCGTCGACGACACGCCCGGCGCGCTCCAGCACCTCGAAGGGCAGCGCGGGATCGATCGCCTCGCCGCCGGCGCCGAGCAGGCGCACGAGCACGGGCTCGGCCGCCAGAGCTTCGGCGGTGCGGACCATGCCGCTGCAGTGGCTCTCGAGCGCGGCGCCGTGCCGCTGCGGACCCGGCGCGCGGCCGGCCGGCCACAGGGCGACGGCCACCGCCGCGACGACCGCGGTCCAGGCGATCCAGGAACGGCCGGCCGGCCGGGCGAGAAAGCAGAGCGCGAGGGCGAGGGCCGCGAGCGAACCGGCCGTGGGCTCCCACCCCGGCCACGGCCCGGTCGCGGCCACGGCAGCCAGAGCCAGCAGCCAGGGCCGCATCAAGCCCGGCTCGGGTCGAGGAGCTGTCACGAGAGCGAGTATATCGCCGCCGCCGCTGCCGACGTCAGAACGTTAAACGTTTAAGGGTCCGCACCTTAGCGCGCCTGCATGAGGGCCTCGATGGCGGCGGCCTCGGTCGGCAGCGCGGCCGACAGGTTTTCTGCCCCGTCCTCCGTGATCAGGAAGTCGTTCTCGATGCGCACCCCCAGCCCTTCGTCAGGAAGGTAGATGCCCGGCTCGTTGGTGATGACCATGCCGGGCTGGAGGGGCGACTCATCGGCACCGCCCGGGTCGTGGGCGTCGAGCCCGAGGTGGTGGCCGAGGCCGTGGATGAAGTACTGCCCGAGGCGAGCGCCGCGCCCATCGCGCAGGGGGCTGTCCTCGAAGACGGTGTAGGCGATCGTGCGCAGCTCGAAGATCGTGACGCCCGGCCGCATCGCCGCCGCCGCCCGGTCGTGCGCCTCGAGCACGAGGTCGTAGATCTGGCGCTGGCGCGTGCTGAAGCGGCCGCCGGCGGGGTAGGTCCGGGTCAGGTCGCCGCAGTAGTAGCCGTAGCGGGCGCCGATGTCCACCACGACCAGCTCGTCGCTGCCGCAGGTGCCCATGTTCTGGTCGTAGTGCAGGGTCGTGGCGTTGAAGCCCGAGCCGACGATGCTCGGGAACGCGACACCCTCGGCGCCGGCCCTGCGGAAGGCCGCGTACGCCGCGCCGTCGACCACGCCCTCCGGGACCCCCGGTGCGATGGCCCGCGCGGCGGCACGCTGGCCGTCGATCGTCGCCGCTATCGCCTTGCGCATGAGGGCGACCTCGCCGGTATCCTTGACGACCCGCAGCGAGCTCACGATGCCGCTGACGTCCCTGGCGCCTAAGCTCGGCAGGCGATCCCGCAGGGCGGCGACGAAGCGGTGCGTCGGAGGCAGGGGGGCGCCGCCGGAGGCTGCCGGCAGGTCGCTCCAGAGAACGGAGTCGGGCTCGGCCAGCCACCCCGCCAGGCGGCCCTCGAAGCCCGGCACCGGACGGCGGCGGGCGTCGAGGACGATCTCGCTCGGCGCGCTCGACAGCACCTCGTCGAAGCCGAAGGCCGCGGCCGCCTCCGCGCCGGGCCCCCACTTGGGTCCCGTCCAGCGCTCGACGTTCTCGTTGCGCGGCGGCAGGAACAGGAGATCCCCGCCCGCACCCGGCCGCAGGGCGAGGATCGCGTTCGGCAGCTCGACCCCCGTGAGGTAGAAGAAGCTCGATCCCTGGCGGAAGCTGCCGACATCGCCGTAGCTCCGCTCGTCGCCCGCTCCCCACAGCACAATGGTGCCGCCGTCGGTCCGCTCCAGAAGCGTGCGGCGGCGCTCCCAATACACCTCCCAGGGCTGCAGCTCGGCGGCGTAGCTGCCACCCCTCGTGTCGCGCTGGGTCATGGCTACCTCCCGTCGGTCCGCGACAGTCTACCGGTCGCCCTCGCGGATTCAAGGTCGAGAGGCGGAGGGCTGCTCTACAATCGCCGAGCCGCGGCTCCCGTGAGCGGAAGGAGGAGCGATGAGGCTGCTGATTTCGGGCTTGGTCCTCTCGGTGCTCGCGACCTCCCCGGCGCTGGCCGGGCCGCCGACCCCGGAGGAGCACTTCGGGCACCGGATCGGCGCGGACCGCCGGCTCGTCCCCTACCCGCAGATCCTCGCGTACCTGGACCTGCTCGACGAGGCCTCGGATCGCGTCTCGATCGAGGACGCCGGCGCCTCGACGCTCGGCAACCCGATCCGGCTGGTCGTGCTCACCTCGCCCGCCAACCAGGCGCGGCTGCCGCGCCTGCGCGAGGTCGCGCGCCGCCTCGCCGACCCTCGGGGCCTCTCACCCGGGGAGTCCGCAGCCCTCGCCGACGAGGGGGCGGTGATCGCCCTCGTCACCTGCAGCATCCACTCCACCGAGGTCGGCAGCACGCAGATGGCGGCCGAGCTGGTGTACGACTTCGCCACCACCGAGGACCCGGTGAAGCTCGCCTGGATGGAGGACGTCGTGCTGCTGCTCATGCCCTCCATCAACCCCGACGGCCAGCTGATGGTCGCCGACTGGTACGAGCGCTGGCTCGGCACCGAGCACGAGGGCGGGAGGATGCCGTGGCTCTACCACCACTACGTGGGCCACGACAACAACCGCGACTTTTTCATGCTGACCCAGAAGGAGACCCAGGTCGTCAACGACGTCCTCTACCACCGCTGGTTCCCGCAGGTCTTCCTCGACCAGCACCAGATGGGCACGCTCGGGCCGCGGATGTTCGTGCCGCCGCAGACCGACCCTCTCGACCCCGAGGTCCACCCCCTGGTCTTCCGCCAGGCCGACGCCATCGGCACCACCATGAGCCTGCGCCTCGAGGAAGCGGGCAAGACCGGCGTCGGCCACGACATGATCTTCGACAGCTACTGGCCCGGCGGCACCCGCAACACGGCGTGGTGGAAGAACGTGACCGGTCTGCTGACCGAGGTCGCGAGCGCGCGCATCGCGAGCCCCGTCCTCATTGACCCCGGCGAGCTCAGGGGCGACAGCAAGGGCCTCCCGGAGTACCAGCGGCGGTCGAACTTCCCCTCGCCGTGGCCCGGCGGCTGGTGGCGGCTGCGCGACATCGTCGAGTACGAGCTGGTGGCGACCTGGGCGCTGGTCGAGGCCTGCTCCGAGAACCGGGCGGCGGTCCTCCGCAACCTCGACCGCATGGCCCGCGGCGCGATCGCGCGCGGCGGCAGCGAGGCGCCCTTCGCCTTCATCATGCCGCCGACGCAGCACGACCCGGTCGCGGCGGCCCGCCTCGTCGAGCTGCTGCTGCGGCACGGCGTGGAGATCTCGCGCGCCGCCGCGCCTCTCGCGCTCGGCTACGCCGTCTACCCCGCGGGAACCGTCGTCATTCCCGCCGCCCAGCCCTACCGCTCCTTCCTGCTGACGATGCTGCGGCCGCAACGCTACCCCGAGGTGCGGGCCATGGTGGACGGCCCGATCCTGCCGCCCTACGACGTGACCTCGTGGTCGCTTCCCATCGCCATGGGGGTCGAGCTCGTCGAGGCCGCGGCTCCCGTCGCAGCCGGGCTCGAGCCCCTGAGCTCGCCGCCGTGGCCGCAGGCGGCCACCGACCCGCGGGCGGCCGGGCATCTCATCCCCGCCGGCGCCGACTCGGCCTACCGCGTCGTCAACGAGCTGCTCGGCCGGGGCCGACGGGTCGCCCGCCTCGCGGCCGACGGCGCCGACGGGCGGCGCGGAGACATCTACCTGGCCGCCGCCGACGTGCCGTCCGCCGAGCTCGCCGAGCTCGCCGCGGCCCACCACGCGCCGGTGGCGCCGGTGGCCGAATCCCCCTCCGGCCCCCTCCTCGAGATCGCGCCCGCCCGGGTCGGGCTCTACAAGCCCTGGGCGGCGAGCATGGACGAGGGCTGGACCCGGTTCATCCTCGAGCAGTACGGCTTCCCGCTCGTCAGCCTCGACAACGAGAGCATCCGCTCGGGCGCCTTCGCCGGGAAGGTCGATGTCCTCGTGCTGCCGGCAATCGAGCCGGCGGTCATCGCCACGGGCGAGCCCGAGAGCGAGCGCGAACGCAGCTACTGGTCGCCGTTGCCGCCCGAGTACGCCGGCGGCCTCGACGAGTGGCCGAACCGCGCCGCCGAGGCGGGCGCCGCGGGCGGAAAGCGCGGTGCCGCAACCGCGAAGCCGCCCGGCGGCGGCGAGCGGATCAAACAGTGGATCGAGGCCGGCGGCACGGTGGTCGCGCTCGACGCCTCCGCGGACTACCTGATCGAGCTCCTCAAGCTGCCGGTCCAGAACGCGCTCAAGGCCGGCTCGGACCACGACCTGCGCTGTCCGGGCGCGAGCCTGCGGGTCGCGATGGACCTCGAAAGCCCGCTCACCTTCGGGCTGCGAGCCGAGGAGGCGATCTTCTTCGCCGACTCGCCGGCCTTCACGACCCGGCTCGACCACGGATCGACCACGCGCCGGGTCATCGCCCGCTACCCCGACGACCTCCGCGACATCCTGCTCAGCGGCCACCTCGAAGGCGGCGACCTGCTCGAGCGCAAGGCGGCAGTGGTCGAGCTCGGCGTCGGCAGGGGCCGGGTGGTCCTGATCGGCTTCCGCGCCCAGCACCGCGCGCAGACCGTCCGCACCTTCAAGCTCCTGTTCAACGCGCTGTATCGGGTGGCGCCGCAGCCGCCGGTCGACTGAAGGGGCGAGTTTCAGCCGAGGAAGGCGAGGGCCGCGCCCGCGGCGGCGACGAGGCCGCGAGCGCCGAGCGCGACACAGACCACGACGACCGCACCCGTGACCACGTTCTGAACGCGGGTGTTGGCGCCGCCCTCGCCGAGCAGCTCGCGGTCGTTCATGGTCAGCCACAGGAAGGCCGCCGCGAAGGGCAGCACCAGACCGTTGAAGGCCTGGGCGAGGATGATGACCGGGATCGGGCGCACGCCGGCGAGGCCGAATCCGAGACCGAACAGCAGCACGCCGAGCCAGACGAGCCGGAATCGCGCCGAGCGCTCCCGCCACGCCGGATCCCGCGCGCCTCCGAGCAGCGCCCGCGCGGCGAGCGCGGCGGCGAGCGGCGCGGTGATCGCCGAGGTGAACCCGGCCGCGAAGAGGCCGACCGCGAGCGCCAGCTCGGCCCCGCCGCCCAGGCGCTCGCCGAGAACCGCCGCCAGCCGCTCGTACTCCAGCCCGCCGCCGAGGGCGCTGCCGACCACGAGCACGCCGAGCGAGATCACGCCGCCGCCGATCACCGCGACCGCGAGGCCCCACCGCATGTCGGCGAGCCTGCTGCCGCGGGCCAGGGCCGAGCCGAGGAAGAGGTTGTAGGGCACGACGGTGGTGCCGACGAGGCCGAGCACGAGCACGGTCGAGCCGGCGGGCATCCGCGGCACCGCGAGGCCCGTCAGCAGCGCGCCGAGGTCGGGGCCGAGGCGCGCCGCGGTGACCAGGAAGGCGAGCCCCATCACCGCGACGAGGGCGCCGAGGCCGCGCGCGATCCAGCGCGTGCTGCCGGCCGCGAGCAGCAGCACCGCGGCGGCGCCGATGACGACCGCGAGCACGCCGGCGGGCAGGCCGACGACGAGGCGCAGCCCGGCGACCGCACCGAGGATGTTGCCGGCCTGGTAGGCGGCGCAGCCGAGGACGATGCCGGCGGCCAGCAGGGGCGGCGCCCACGCGAACAGCCGGGAGCCGCGGCAGCGGTCGCTCAGGGCCTCCCCGAGCTCCCGCCCGGTGAGCACCGTGACGCGGCCGGCGGCCTCCTGGAGCACGAGACAGGCCGCCGTCGAGAAGACGAGCGCCCACGCGAGGGTGAAGCCGAAGTCAGAGCCCGCGCGGGCGGCCGTGGTCACGGTCCCGGGGCCGATGAAGGCGGCCGCGATCACCGACCAGAAGAGGATGTCGAGCAGGCGTTTCATCGCATCAGCCTACCTCCCGTGCCCGTGCCCGTGCCCGTGTCCGTGCCCGCCCGTACCCGTCTCCCGTACGACCTTCGTGCACGGACACGGGCACGGACACGGGCGCGGGCACGGGGATGCCGCGAGGGTCACACCTCCTCGGGATCCCCGTACCCGCCGCCCCCCGGGGTCTCCAGGACGAAGCGGTCGCCGCGGCCCACCTCGCAGCCGTCGGTGCCGGCGAGCGGGCACCGCGACCCGTCGGCCCGCACGATCTCCTGCCGACCGGCTGCGCCGGGCTCTCCTCCCGCCATCCCGTAGGGTGCGCTCGCCCGATGCTGGCTGAGGATCGACAGCGACATCGGCGCCAGGAACTCGAGCTCCCGCAGCAGCCCGTCGCCCCCGCGCCAGCGCCCGGCGCCGCCCGATCCCCGGCGCAGGGCGAAGCGCCGCAGCCGCACCGGGTAGCGGTGCTCCAGCACCTCCGGGTCGGTGATACGGGTGTTGGTCATGTGGGTGTGGACGCCGCTCGCGCCCGTGAAACCCTCACCGGCGCCGGCGCCACCGGCGACGGTCTCGTAGTAGCCGAAGCGCTCGTCGCCGAAGCTCAGGTTGTTCATCGTGCCCTGACTGCAGGCGGCGACCTTCAGAGCCTCGAGCAGGGTGTCAACCAGGCGCTGCGAGGTCTCGACGTTGCCGCCGACGACCGCCGGGCAGCGGCCCGGGTCGGCGTCGAAGCCCGGGTTCAGGATCCCGCGCGGGATGCGGATCTCCACCGGCTCGAGCAGCCCCTCGTTGAGGGGCAGCCCGCGCTCGACCAGGACGCGCATGACGTACATGACGACGCTGTGGACGATCGCCGGAGTGGCGTTGAGGTTGCCGGGGTGAACGCCGGAGCTGCCCGCGAAGTCGATGACCGCGCGGCGGCCCGTGAGCGTGACGGTGGCCGCGAGCGGCGAGCCGTCGTCGAGGAGCTGCCGGCCCGAGTGGACGCCGTCCGGCAGGCGCGCGAGCGCCGCCTCGGCCTCGCGTGCGGCGAGACCGCGCAGCGCGTCCATGTGCGCCGCCACATGCGCGGTCCCGACCGCAGCCGCGAGCCGCGCGAGAGCCTCGCGGCCCCGCAGGACGGCGGCGAGCATCGCCCGCAGGTCGGCGAGGTTGTCGGCGAGCGCACGGGTCGGGTACGGGCCCGCGGTCAGCAGGCGCTCGACCTCCGCCCAGCGGGGCTCGCCCGCCGCGACGAGCAGCGTCGGCGGCAGCACCGCCCCTTCCTCGAGCAGGCTCCGCGCGTCCGGCGGCACCGAGCCCGGACGGCTGCCGCCGATCTCCGCGTGGTGGGCGCGGCAGGCGACGAAGCCAAGGCGTTCCGCGCCGACGTGCACCGGCGCCACCAAGGTGAGGTCCGGCAGGTGCGAGCCGCCGTAGGCCGGGTGGTTGGTCACGACCACCTCGCCGGCCGCGGGCTCGCGCCAGGCCAGGAGCCCCCGCACGCAGAGGCCCATGGCGCCGAGGTGGACCGGGATGTGAGGTGCGTTCACCACGAGGCGGCCGTCGGCGTCGAGCAGCGCGCAGGAGAAGTCCTCGCGCTCCTTGATGTTGGTCGAGACCGCCGTGCGCTTCAGCATCTCGCCCATCTCCCCCGCGATGCTCTCGAAACGGTGGCTCATCAGCTCGAGCTCCACCGCCGCGGGGCGCTCCTCTCCCGCGGAGGCGACCCGGGCTCCACGGCCGAGCCGCACCCCGCCGTCGCCCAGCCCCTCGGCGCGCCAACCCGGTGGCAGCACCACCGCGCTGTGCGCCTGCTGGATCAGGGCGGGGCCCGCGAGCTCGGCGCCGGGCGCGAGCTCGGAGGCGTCCCAGCACGGCACCTCGCGCCAGCCGCCGCCGAGGAAGCAGCGCCCGCGCCCGGCCGGCCGCGGGGGCGCGGCCGCACCCGGCAGCCGCTGCGGCGCGACCGGCTCGCGCCCGCGGCTGCGCGCGACGACCCGCACTGACACCACCTCGATGCCGCGCGCGCGCGGCCGGTAGCCGAAGAGCTTGAAGTACGCCTCCTCGAACGCGGCCTCGAGGTCCGAGCCCGGAGCAGGCTCGAGCTCGAGGCTCGCGTCCTGTCCGTGGTAGCGGAGCTCGACCAGGCGCCGCGGGCGCTCGACCGCGGAGCGCGGGACCCCCTCCGCCTCGAGGGCCGCCACGGCCTCCTCCTCGAGCTCGGCGAAGCAGCCGTCGAGGCGCGGCGCCGCGGCGGTCAGCGGCTCGAGGAGCTCGCGGCCGGCGAAGCGCTCGAGCGCCGCGTGGCCGAGCCCGAGCGCGCTCAGCAGGCCCGCGTCCCCCGGCACCACGACCTCCCTGATACCCAGGATCTCGGCCACCCGGCAGGCGTGCTGGCCGCCGGCGCCGCCGAAGGCGACGAGGTGGAAGTCGGCGGGGTCGATGCCCTTGCGGACCGAGATGTGGCGGATGGCCTCCGCCATCCGCTCGTCGGCGATCCGCAGCAAGCCCTCGAGGACGTCCTCGAGCGCAGGCTCCTCGCCGGTCGCCGCAGCGAGCTCCGCGCGGAGCTCGGCGAGGCGGCCGCGGGCGGCCTCGAGGTCGATCGGGATCGGCAGGCGCTCGGGGAGGAGCCGGCCGAGCAGGAGGTTGACGTCGGTCACGGTCAGGGGACCGCCGGCGCCGTAGCTCGCCGGCCCCGGGCTGGCGCCCGCGCTGTCGGGACCGACCGTCAGCCGCCCCTGCGCGAAGCGGCAGATCGAGCCGCCGCCCGCGGCGACGGTCTCGATCGCGAGGGCCGGCGCCGCCAGCTCCACGCCGCCGACCCGGTGCGAGAACACGTACTCGAAGTCGCCGTCGCAGCGCGCGACGTCGGTGCTGGTGCCGCCCATGTCGAAAGCGATGACCCGCGTTGTGCCCGCCGCGCGCCCCGCCGTGGCGGCGCCGACCACCCCACCGGCCGGCCCGCTCAGGAGGCTGTCCCTGGCGTGGAAGCCCGGAGCCCGCACCAGCCCGCCCGCCGAGGTCATGACGTGGAGGCCGGCCCGGGCGCCCAGGCCCTCGTGGACCGAGCGCAGGTAGTCGCCGATCACGGGCCCGAGGTAGGCGTCGACGGCGGCGGTCTGCGAGCGCCGCAGCAGGCCCTGGAAGGGGCTCAGGGCACTCGACCGCGCCACGTGGGAGAAGCCGGCCGCGAGCAGCATCGCTTCCACCGCGAGCTCGTGGACCGGGTTGCGGTGGCCGTGCAGCAGGGCAATGCTGGCGCTCGCGAAGCCGCGCCCGCGGAGCTCCCCGATCAGCGCCTCCAGGTGTCCGCGATCGAGCTCCTCGAGCACCGAGCCGTCCGCTGCCAGCCGCTCGCGCACACCGATCACGAGCTCCGGCAACGGGTGCGGGCGCTCGATCCGCAGCTTGAAAAGCTCGGGCCGGCGCTGGTCGCCGATCGCCAGGAGGTCCTCGAAGCCGGCGGTGGTGACGTGGACGCTGCGGGCCCCCCGCCGCTCGAGCAGGGCGTTGGTGCCGATGGTGGTGGCCAGGCGCATCGCGAGCGGCGGGAGCTCGGCGCCGGCCGGGGTGCCGGTGACCAGGCGCGCCGCCAGGAGCGGCGCGGCCTCGTCCGAGCGCAGCTCGACCGCGTCGCCGGCCGCGAGGCCGTCCGGCAGCGGGCCGGCCAGCCGCACCGCACCCGTGCCGCCCGGGTGCTCGGCGATCACGACCCGCGGCCCGCCACCGACGGCGCCCAGCTCCATGCCGTCGAGAAGGTGCGGCGGCAGGCAGGCCGCGCCGGCGAGCCCCAGCTCGTTGCCCGCGACCCACTCGATGCGGTCGCGCAGGGCGCCGCTCGACAGCAGCTTGCAGCGCCGGAGGCCGCCCTCCGGATCGACGGCGACGCAGTCGGTGAAGGTCCCGCCGGTGTCGATCCAGATCTCCCAGGGACGGGCTTGGTTCATCGCGACACCTTGTAACACGTTAGAACGTCAGGCACATCCGGAAATCCGTGAGACAGACACCAGACGATTTCGAATTTCAAATTTCAAATTTCGAATTTTCGGACGGGAGGGAATCTCAGGTCGGGTCTCTGGGACCGTTGGTCGGCGGCAGGAACAGCGGGCAGCGGTCGCGTCGCCTGCTCGCTGCCACTGTTGCTGCCACGGCTCACTGCCCCGGCTCACTGCCCTCTGATCCTGCAGCTGCCACTGCCATCTGCCTCTGTCACTGAGCCTGAATCCGGGCACGGAGAGGGAATCGGGCACGGGTCCCATCCGAGGCCACCATGCCATACCATCCCGGATGAGCCCAACGTTCTAACGTTCAACCGTTCTAACGGTCCGCCGTCCCTTCGATGCCCTTCGTCGTGACGAGGTAGGTCGCGAAGCTGCCGAGCCAGTGCCCGCCGGCGTAGTGCTCGCCGGTCACGGCCGCCAGCCCGGCCGCGCGGTGC
>JALOKS010000225.1 GCA_025456385.1 Thermoanaerobaculales bacterium
GGTGATGGTGGCCGATCTGGACTCACTGGTGGCGAGCGCCGGCCGCCTCAAGCCGTCGCTCGCGATCGTCGATCTCGCGCTGGGGCGCGGGGACATCGGCGGCCTGATCGAGAGGCTGCGGACGGTCTGCCCGGCCCTCAAGGTGCTGGTCCTGAGCCCGCACGACGAGGTCAGCGTCGCCGCGTCGGCGCTGCGCGCCGGGGCGGACGGCTTCGTGGTCACCCGGACGGTCGCTACCGAGCTGCTGCCTGCGGTCTCGGCTGCCATGCTGTCTGCGTGCGATGTGGAGGTCCAACCATGACGAGGTCCCGAGCGAGAGCCCGCATCGGTGTGGTGGCGGCGGCTGCGCTGTGCGCCGGCCTCCTGCCGCGGCCGGCCGCGGCCCAGACCACGACCGTCAGCTGCGCGTCCGCAACCGGCGAGCGCCGCCACTGCCCGGCCGACACCTCGGCGGGCGTGCTGCTGGCGCGGGAGACAGGGGCGGCGGCCTGCCTGCTCGGCAGGACCTGGGGCTACGACGCCTCCGGGGTGTGGGTGACCGAGGGCTGCGGCGGCGAGTTCCTGGTCGCAAGCGCGCCGCCCGCCGCGGCGGTGCCGCAGGCGCCGACGACTCAGGCCGCCGCGGCGCCGGAGAGCGCGGCGCCGGCCGCGGAGGCACCGGTCGCGGCGGCCGTCGCCGAGCCCGAGGAGCCCCGGCAGGCGAGGCCGCGCATCGAGAGCTGGAGCGAGTTCGAGCCGGGCGACGGGTTCCTCGTCGGGAGGAGCAGCGCCGGCGAGCTCTCGATCAGCGCCTACGCGCTGGTGCGCTACATGAACCAGCTCCCCGCCGACCAGACCTTCACCGACCACCTCGGCAACGAGCGCGACGTCGACACCCGGCAGGACATCTACCCCCACCGGATCATGGTCTTCCTCAAAGGTTGGGTCGGAGTTCCGAAGCTCGTCTACACGATCTTCTTCTGGACCGTCAACACGACCGACCAGGACGCTCTCTTCGGGAGTCTCGGCTACCAGTTCAGCCGCAAGTTCAGCCTCTACGCCGGCATCAACGGGCTCCCGGGGTCGCGGACCGTGCAAGGCTCGCACCCCTACTGGCTCGGCCACGACCGGGTGATGGCGGACGAGTTCTTCAGGCCCTACTTCACCTACGGCGTGTGGGCGCAGGGCGAGGCCGCGCCCGGCTTCTGGTACAACGCCATGGTCGGCAACAACCTGAGCGCCCTCGGCACCAAGGCGACCCAGCTCGACCGCGATCTGTCCTACGCCGGCTCGGTGTGGTGGATGCCGACCACGAAGGAGTTCGGCCCCAAGGGGGCGTACGGCGACTGGGAGTGGCACGAGGAGCTGGCGACGCGCTTCGGCGCGTCCGCCGCCTTCAGCCCCGAGGAGCGCTTCACCGATGCCACCACCGGCGCGACCGGCAACACCACCCTCAAGCTGGCGGACAGCCTCAACGTCTTCGACACCGGCTCGCTGGCGCCGGGCGTCACGGTCCAGAACGTGGACTACCAGCTGCTCGCGGTCGACGCCGGCCTGAAGTACCGCGGCATCTTTCTCCAGACGGAGCTCTTCGCCCGGCGGCTGGACGGTTTCGTTGCCGACGGCGAGCTGCCGGTCACGACGATCGAGGACACCGGTTTCTACCTCCAGGCGGCCTTCTACCCGTGGCCGAAGAAGGTCGAGCTCTACGCCGCGACCTCGCATGTCTTCGGCGACTCCGACGCCGGTTTCAACGACAGCTCCGAGTACCTGATCGGCGCGAACTGGTATCCCTTCGACACCCGCAACCACCGCCTCAACCTGCAGCTCATGGACGTCAACCGTTCGCCGGTCTCGAGCACCTTCGGCTACTACGTGGGCGGCCAGGATGGCACCACGGTCTCGGCCGCCTTCTCGATCTTCTTCTGAGAGGGAGGTGTAGTATTCGCGAGATCTCAGCCAAGGAAGCTCGCATGTCGGATGGGCGGCGGTCCAGAGGTCGCGTGCGGTCGGTGCCTGGATTCACCCTGGCGCTCATGCTGCTGGCGACGGTCGGGGCCCAGGCTGTCGCCTTTGGCGCCGAGCAGGCGCGCGTACCCGCCACCGACGTCGTGTGCGGCTCGCAGCCGGGCGAGCGCCAGGTGTGCGCCGCCGACACCAGCGGCGGCGTCACGCTGCTCCGCTCGGTTGGCCCGGGCGCCTGCGAGCTGGGGCGCACCTGGGGCTGGGACGCGGCCGGCATCTGGGTTGCGGAAGGCTGCGGCGGCGAGTTCGGGCTCGGGCCGACGGCACCGGCGAGCTTCGGCAGCTACACCCCCGGGCGCGGCTTCAAGCTCGCCGATACCGAGCACGGCGACCTGAACTTCCGCCTCTTCACCTACGTCCGCTACCTCAACCAGATGCGCCTCGACGAGAGCTTCACCGACTCGTTCGGGGTGACCAAAGAGGTGCAGCTGCGGCAGGACTTCCAGCTCAACAAGGCGCAGGTGAACTTCTTCGGCTGGTTCCTGAGCCGCAAGCTCCGCTACCTGGCATACGTCTGGACCTCGAATGCGAGCCTCGGCCAGGCGACCCAGGTGGTCGTCGGCGGCAACCTGAGCTACAGCTTCAACGAGCACCTGACTGTGGGCGCCGGGATCAGTTCGCTCCCCGGCGTGCGCAGCACCGAGGGCAACTTCCCCTACTGGCTCGGCCTCGACGCCAGGCTGATTGGCGACGAGTTCTTCAGGCCCTCGTACACCACGGGAATCTGGGCGCGCGGGTCTATCTTTGAAGGGCTCGACTACAACCTGATGGTGGGCAACAACCTGAGCCAGTTCGGCATCGACGCCGGCCAGCTTTCGAACACGCTGGACACCGTCTCGGCTGCGCTGGTCTGGATGCCGACGACCGGGGAGTTCGGCGCGACCGGCGGTTTCGGAGACTTCGAGGGCCACGAGGAGGCGGCGACCCGGATCGGCCTCCACGCCACCTCGAGCGACGAGGACCGCCAGAGCCAGCCGGACACCGAGGGCTACGACAACGTCCAGCTCCGGCTGTCCGACGGCAACATCATCTTCGCCGCCGATCTGTTCGGGCCGGGGATCCAGATCGACGAGGCCACGTACCAGATGGTGTCGGTCGATGCCGGGCTCAAGTACCGCGGCTTCTCCGTCGAGGGCGAGTTCTACTGGCGGGTCCTCGACCGCTTCGTCGGACCGGGCGTTGAAGGACTGCCCTTCGATGCCCTGAACGACCACGGCTTCCAGCTCCAGGCCTCGATGATGCTCAAGCCGGAGACGCTCCAGCTCTACGCCGGCGGGTCCAAGATCTTCGGCGAGTATGGGGACCCCTGGGATGCGCGCCTCGGCCTCAACTGGTTTCCGTGGCGCCTTCAGGTGGTGCGCTGGAACGTCGAGGTTCTGGAGCTCGATCGATCGCCGGTCGGCGCGTTGAGCCTGCCGTACCCGGTGGGCGGCACCGGAACCGTGTTTCACACCAGCTTCATGGTCTGGTTCTGAAAGGAGAGAGCCCCGATGTCGATGTCGCCCTGCCGTGCGCTCCGCTGCAGCGCCGTGGTCGCGGCCTTCCTCACCCTGGCCCTGTCGGGCTCGCCGGCCGCGGCGCAGGTTCCCGATGGCGCCGACTTTCACGACGCCCACTTCCACCTCACGAACTACGTGCAGGAGGGCACGGACATCCGCGACCTGGTCGACATGATGGGCGGAACGATCGGCCGCTCCACCGTCTTCGGCCTGCCGCTGCAGCAGATGTGGTCGTACCGCAACACCGGCGACTTCGCGCCGGTCTACTACCTGCAGACCGACGCTCCGCTCTACTACTACTCGTTCACCGACGCCCACATCGCGATGGCCTACCGGTCGCTGACGGCGGAGCAGCAGGTCCGGGTCGACCCCATGATCACCGGCTTCAACCCCGCCGACATGTACGCGGCCGACCACATCCGCCGTGTGCTGCTGACCTTTCCGGGCGTCTTCTCGGGCATCGGCGAGTTCACCGTCCACAAGGAGTTCGTGTCGGCGAAGGTGGCGGGCGAGGTGGCGAGCCTGACCAACCCGGCGCTCGACCGCATCCTCGACCTCGCCGCCGAGGCGGGGCTGGTGGTCATCCTCCACAACGACATCAACATGCCCTTCCCGAAGCCCGACCAGGAGCCGTACATGCTCGCCCAGATGAAGGGGCTGTTCGCGCGCCACCCCGACACCACGATCATCTGGGCGCACCTCGGAGTCGGCCGGATTGTCCGCCCTCTCGCGAATCAGGCGGCGATCGTCGAGAAGATCTGCACCGATCCCGCGCTTGCGCACGTGTATATGGACATCTCCTGGGACGAGGTGGCCAAGTACGTGACGGCGACCCCGGAGGCGACCCGGCGGACCGCCGACATCATCAACCGCTACCCGGACCGCTTCCTGTTCGGGACCGATGTCGTGGCGCCGCGGGCGGTCGACGCGATGGTCGCGGTCTACGACGCGTACGCGCCGCTGTGGGCGCTGCTGACGCCGGAGGCGAGCTTCAAGGTCCGCAAGGGCAACTACGAGCGGCTGTTCGACGCGGCCCGCGTGAGGGTGCGGGCCTGGGAGAAAGCAAACGCGGATGCGCCCCGCGCCGTGCCCGAGTGGTCGCCCTCGTCCGGCAAAGGGACCCAGGAGTGACGAGTGTCGGGCTCGACAGGCTGACGGCCGTCCCGCCGCGATGACTGGCGACGGTGTCGATTACGGATGTTCGAACCGCAGACTGCACGGAAACGATGAAGGGGGAAGGATGATGAAGAACGATGAGCAGACGAAGCTGCTGGCACTCGGCGGCCTGATCGTCGCCCTCGTGCTGGTCGTGGCGGCGCCGACGGCACTCGCGGCCGAGAAAGCGCCCGAGCT
>JALOKS010000226.1 GCA_025456385.1 Thermoanaerobaculales bacterium
CCCTTGACGCCGGACGCCTCGCCAGCTAGCGACCCATGGGAACGACCCGGAGGTGACCAGGCCACGG
This sequence comes from Thermoanaerobaculales bacterium, assembly GCA_025456385.1. Classification (GTDB taxonomy): domain Bacteria; phylum Acidobacteriota; class Thermoanaerobaculia; order Thermoanaerobaculales; family Sulfomarinibacteraceae; genus Sulfomarinibacter. Next base: position 68 of record JALOKS010000226.1, read on the forward strand.
CCCACTCGCCCTGAATCCGGGCACGGAGACGGGCACTGCCACGGCTCACTGCCACGGCTCACTGCCACGGCTCAATGCCACGGCTCACTGCCACGGCCACCTGCCGCTGCCCACTGCCATCTGCCGCTGTCGCTGGCCCGGCACCCGGGCACGGACACGGAAACGGAGACGGGCACGGGTCGCATCCGCAGCCTCCATCCCATGCAATTCCGGATGAGCACACGCTTCGAACCGCGCAGGCTACTGCGCGGAGGGTCGAAGCAGGGCCTCCAGCCATCGCTCCATGCGCTCGAAGACCTGCCCGCGCTCGGGCTCGTTGAACATCTCGTGGTAGAGGCCGGGCCACTCGTGGTACTCGACGAGGTGCTGCGGCGCGGCGGCGGCCCAGCGCCGGGTCGCCTCCGGGTCGGCGAGGCGGTCGTCGCCGGACTGCATGACGAGCGCGGGCACCGCGAGGCGCGGGGCGGCGTCGAGGGCCTCGATCTGCGCCCGCACCGACTCGGTGAACCAGCGCGCGGAGACGGAGGAGCTGACGAGGGGATCGGCGACGTAGTCCGCCCCGACCTGCGGGTCGCGGCTGAGGAGAGCGGGGTCGGCGACCTGGGAGAACATCAGGCGCTTGGCGAAGGTGGAGACGACGTTGGCGACCAGGTGCAGGGCCGCCGGCGGCCGCGAGTCGGGGTGGATGCCGAGGAAGGGCGAGGAGGCGATCACCCCCGCGAGCCCGGACGGCTCCGCGAGCGCCGTCCGCAGGGCGAGCAGCCCGCCCTGCGAGTGTCCGACCACGACCAGCGGCAGCCGTGGGCACTCGGAAACGACCAGGCGCCGCGCCGCCGAGATGTCGGCGTCGAAGTCCTCGAAGCGTTCGATGTGGACGCGGAGGCCCGGGCTGCGGCCGTGGCAGCGGTAGTCGGGGGCCCAGCAGTCGAAGCCGGCGCCCGCGAAGCGGTCGAGGACGTGCTCGTAGCGCCCCGAGTGCTCGGCGAGGCCGTGGACGACGAGCAGCGCGGCCGCTGGCGCCGCGGCGGGCGAACGCCGCCGCCAGTAGAGGCGCGTGCCGTCTTCCGAGGTGGTCCACCCGTCGCAGTCGCTCATCGCCCCGCCCCCTGCCGGTCGGCGCGCACCCGCGCCACCGCCTCGCGCCAGCCGAGGTACAGGCGCTCGCGCCGGGTGACGTCCATGGCCGGGATGAAGCGGCGCTCCTCGCGCCACACGCCGGCGAGCTCCGACGCATCGGCCCACAGGCCGGCGCCGAGCCCGGCGAGGTAGGCGGCGCCGACCACGGTGGTCTCGACCAGCAGCGGCCGCACCACCGGCACGCCGAGGATGTCGGCCTGGAACTGCAGGAGGACGTTGTTGGCGGCGCCGCCGCCGTCGGCCCGCAGCTCGCGCACCGGCGAGCCGGCGTCGCAGTTCATGGCGTCGACGACGTCCCTGGTCTGGTACGCGATGCTGTCGAGCGCGGCGCGGACGATCTGCTCGCGGCCGCTGCCGCGCGTCAGCCCCACCACGGCGCCGCGGGCGTGCATGTCCCAGTACGGCGCGCCGAGGCCGGCGAAGGCGGGCACCACGTACACCCCCTGGGTGTCGCTGACCCGGCGGCCGATCTCCTCGGTTTCGGCGGCGCTGCCGATCAGGCCCATCTCGTCGCGCAGCCACTGGATGGCGGCGCCGGCGATGAAGACCGAGCCCTCGAGGGCGTAGGCCGGTCCGCCGCGCTCGTCGCAGCACACGGTGGTCAGCAGGCCGCAGGTGCTGTGGTGCGGCGTGCCGCCCGTGTGGAGGACCACGAAGCAGCCCGTGCCGTAGGTGTTCTTGACCATGCCGGGGCGCCAGCAGCCCTGGCCGAAGAGCGCGGCCTGCTGGTCGCCGGCGATGCCGGCCACCGGGATGCCGCCGGGGAGGGGGCCGGCCGGCACGGTGGTGCCGAAGACGCCGGCGCTCGGCCGGACCGCCGGCATCATCGCCTCCGGCACGCCGAAGACCTGCAGCAGCTCGGGGTGCCAGCGGTGCTCGTGGATGTCGTAGAGCAGGGTGCGCGAGGCGTTGGTGGGGTCGGTGGCGTGGACCGCGCCGCCGGTGAGCCGGTACAGGAGCCAGCTGTCGACGGTGCCGAAGCAGAGCTCGCCCGCCGCCGCCCGCGAGCGCTCCTCGGGGTGCCGGTCGAGGATCCAGGCTGCCTTGCTGCCCGAGAAGTAGGGGTCGACCACGAGCCCGGTGCGGCGGGCGATCAGGGGCTCGAGGCCGTCGGCCCGCACCCGCTCGCAGATCTCCGCCGTCTGCCGGCTCTGCCAGACGACGGCGCGGTGAACCGGCTCGCCGGTCGTGCGGTCCCAGATGAGGGTGGTCTCGCGCTGGTTGGTGAGGCCGATCGCGGCGATCTCCGAGCCGCCGAGCTTGGCGTCGGCGAGCGCCGCGCCCATCACCCGCAGGCTGACGCGGTAGAGCTCCTCGGGCTCATGCTCCACCCATCCGGGATGCGGGTAGTGCTGGGTGAACTCCTCGCTCGCGCGGCCGAGGACCGCGCCGTCGCGCTCGAGGACAACCGCGGTGCAGCTCGTCGTGCCCTGGTCGATCGCCAGCACTGCCTGGGACATGGTCCCTCCGCGCGCCAGTGTATCGGAGCGGGGGGGCGGCCCGCCGCGGAGCGGCGCCCCCGGCAGCCGGCCTCAGCGATCCTTGAACTCGAGCCGGAGGGTGCGGTCGATGGCCCACAGCATCTTGTCGATCAGCTGCTGCTGCTGGTAGACCGACTCCATCAGCACCTTGAGGGGCAGCAGGCGCACGTGCGAGGCGGCATCGAGGTTGATGGTCTTCATCGACCAGTCGGGGTAGTGGCGCGCGCTCGCGTTCGGCTCCTGGCCGAGGAGCACGAGGTCGGTGTGGCGCTCGTCGGCCGCGATCGCGTTGTAGACCGCGTCGACCGCCTCGGGCGGACCCTCGAGCACCTGGAAGAAGATGCCGCCCGAGGTCAGCAGCACGCCGCTGATCCCGAGCTCGCGGTTGTTCTGCGCCGCCCGCTCCCCGAGCTCGGCGAGCTCGGCGTCGCTGAAGGGCGTGGCGTAGCGGCTGACGTAGGTGATGCGTTTCAGCATGGGGGAATCCTAGCCGTGCGGCGGGGCGGAGGTCAATTGCAGCGGGACCACAGTCCTGGCGCGGGTGCGAGTGCCGGGCCGGCGACCGCGGCAGATGGCAGTGAAAGCGGCAGGGTCAGTGGGCAGCGACCGCGTCAGCGGCAAGGTCAGTGCGCAGCGACTGCGACAGCGAGCAGTCGTCGGCGCCGCAGCATGGCCACCTCCCGGTCGGTCACCCCGACCGACTCGAGGGGTTCTCTGAACCACAGAGGCACAAAGTTCACAGAGCTGCACAGAGGGGTTTTTAACCCATCGCAGGACCATCCGAAGATCATCGTCGCGCGAGGTCTCGGTCGCTCTTTGTGGTTTCTCTGTGGACTCCGTGCCTCTGTGGTTCGCGCGGGTGGGCGGAAATCCGATATCCGAAATCGACCCGTGCCCATCTCGCGGATTCCCGGACGAGCCGAAGGACTGAACGCTGCCGACTCGAGTGGGGACGTCAGTCGCCCATCGCGCGGTCGAGCACGTCGATGAGGCGCTCGATCTCCTCCGGGGTGTTGTAGTGCACGAGGCTGACCCGGACCACGCCGTCGGCGGGGTCGAGGCCCGCGGCCTGGCACAGACGGTAGGCGTACATGTGGCCGTGCCGGATGGCGATGCCGGCCCGGTCGCACGCCCGCGTGATGGCCGCCGAGCTCAAGGAGCGGTGGACGAAGCTGACGGTGCCGACGCGCTCCGGGCCCGCGCCCGGCGGGCCGACCACCGTGACGTCGGCGCGGGACCTCAGGTGGTCGAGGAGCCGCGCCTGCAGGGGCAGCTCGCAGGCCGTCATGAGGGCGAAGGCGCTCTCGACCGCCGCGCGGTCGAAGCGGCCGGAGCTCCCTCCGCCGGCCAGGAAGCCGAGGTAGTCGCGCAGGCCGAGGATGCCGGCGCAGCCTTCGTGGTTGACGCCGCCGAGCTCGAACTTGTAGGGCAGCTCGTCCTCGGGGATGAAGAAGTGGTTGGGGCCCCGGAGCTCGGCCAGCGCCTCGCGCCGTCCCCACAACGCGGCCATGTGCGGTCCGTAGACCTTGTAGGTCGAGTAGGCGTACCAGTCGACGCCCCAGGCGGCGACGTCCATCGCCCGGTGGGGGGCGAAGGCGACGCCGTCGACCACCACCCGCGCGCCCACGCGGTGCGCCCGGTCGGCGACGGCCGCGACGTCGACGATCTCGCCGAGCAGGTTGGAGACGTGGGGCAGGGCGACCAGGGCCACGCGCTCGTCGAGCAGCTCGTCGAGCGCCTCGAGCGGGCAGCTGAAGGTCGAGGGCTGCATCCGCCACCAGCGCAGCTCGACTCCCGCGCGCTCGAGCCAGACCCAGGGGCCGACGTTGGCCTCGTGGCCGGTCTCGGCGACGACCACCGCGCGCCCCGGCCCCAGCGCCTCCGCGTAGCATGCCGCCAGCGCGCGCAGGAGGGCGGAGGTCGAGGGTCCGAGGATCACCGTTCCGCCGTCGCCGTTCATGAGCGTGCGGACGAAGCCGTGCGCCTCGTCGACCAGAGCCGAGGCGCGCTGCGACAGCGGGTAGCCGGCGCCGAGCTGAACGTAGCTCGAGAGCATGTAGGCGCGGACGGCGTCGGCGACCGTCGCCGGCACCTGGGAGCCGCCGGCGTTCTCCAGGAACACGGTGTCGCCCGC
>JALOKS010000227.1 GCA_025456385.1 Thermoanaerobaculales bacterium
CAGCACGGTGGTCGCGACGACCTGCAGGCCCCCGAGGCCGAGGATCGAGCCCCGCAGGCGCCACAGCAGGGTCGGCTGCAGCTCGAGACCGATCAGGAAGAGCATCATCACCACGCCGAACTCGGCGAAGTGCAGCACGTCCTGACCCTCCCGGCCGACGAGTCCCAGCCCGAAGGGCCCGATCAACACCCCAGCTCCGAGGTAGCCGAGAACCGAGCCGAGGCCGAGCCGCTTGGCGATCGGCACCGAGACCACCGCCGCCAGCAGGAAGATGAAGGCCTGGTAGAAGAAGCCCTCGCCGTGCACCGCCGTCAGCCCCCGTGGGTCGGAGAGGACGAGGCGCCGAGCAGCGGCGCGCGCCCCGCCGCCTCGAGGTCGACCGTGCCGTCCCGCAGCCCGGTGAGCAGGGCGGCGAACCCGGCGGCGTGGGCCTCGATCTCCGCCGGCCGCAGGCGGTGGGTGCCGAAGACGACGAAGGGCGCCAGGTAGTGCATGCCGCAGAGCCGCGCGGTCTGCTCGAGGGGCGCCAGCAGCTCGCGGATCGTGAACTGGTTCGGGCCGTCCGGGCGGTAGGCCTGCTCGGGCCCGCCGGCGGTCAGAGCGTTGAGCATCACCTTGCCGACCAGCGCGCGGCCGCCGCGGCCGTACGCCCACCCGTGCTCGAGCACCAGGTCCTGCCACTCTTTGAGGATCGACGGCGTCGAGTACCAGTAGAACGGGTGCTGCATCACGACCACGTCGTGGGCCGCGAGCAGTTCCTGCTCACGGGCGACGTCGATGTCGAAGTCCGGGTAGCGCTCGTAGAGGTCGTTGACCGTCACCCCGGGCACAGCCCGCGCCGCCTCGACCAGCCGCAGGTTGACCCGCGAGCGCGCCACGGCCGGGTGCGCGAAGAGAACAAGGACCGGATGCAGAGCCGTCGTGGTCACCGCCACGGTGAACCGGTGCGCCGCCGCGCCGATTCCAGGCGCGGCGCGACGGCGCCTTCGAGGGCTCGACCCTCGGCCGCCTCTGCCGCTCCGAGCTCCGGGGCGCGACCTGGGCATCCTCCGAGGTCGTGATCACCGCTGACGGGACGCTGAGCCGGGACCGCGGCTGGAACGACGCCGGCGAGCAGGTCTGGGGCGCCGAAGGGAGCGGCTACCGCTTCGTGCGCGAGCCGGCCGCCGGGCCGTCCGCAGCCTCACCCTGAGGCGCCGTCGCCCTCGCCGGCCGGAGTCTTCGGCGCCCGGGTCCCGGGACGGGGGTGGCCGTCGAGGGCGAGGGTGTCCGACTCGTGGATCCGGTCGAGGGTCTGCCGGTAGAGGGCGAGCCGCGCCGCCTCGACCTGGCCGAACTCGGTGGCCGCGATCACGGTCGCGCCGAGGCCCTCGAGGCGCATCACCTCGAGGGTGAAGACGAAGTCGGGGTGCGGGTCGATGAGCGTCACCCACTCCTGCTGCTGCGGCTCGATGCGCCACATGTCGCGCGCTTCCGGGGCGAGGCCGTCGAGCACCAGCTGGTCGAAGTCCTCGACCAGCCAGGGCTCGTCGTAGCCGGGCCGCAGGAGAGCGGCTCGGAAGTGGATCAGCCACACCGTCTGGTCGGTGTTGTTCGCAGCCTGGAACTCGATGACCGGCCACTCGAGGAAGCCGCGGTTGCGCTTGAAGACCCGGCTCGCCCGCAGGTCGAAGTCGGCGAGCGGTCCGCGGGTCGCCTCCGAGCCGGCCCGAAGCGCCTCGAGCTCCGTCACCGCTCCTTGTACCTGCTCGAGCCGCTGCCGCCTCGCCTCGGCGATCACTCCGTCCGCCGTCAGCCCCTTGAGAGGCCGGTAGAGAGCGAGCACGATCTCTGGGTGCTCGGGCTCGGGCGAGTTCTTGATGTCCTCCGGAATCACCGCCGCCTCGCCGACCAGGTACTGCAGCGCCTCCTCGAAGCGCCCGCGCTGGCTCTCCTCCATGGGTCCGCGCAGCTTGCTCACCGAGCGCTCGAGCGTGAGGTAGCTGGTGGGGTCGACGGTCGGCGGCCCGCACCCGGCGAGTACGGCCGCGAGGCTCGCCGCCACGAGAATCAGACCTGACGACGTGAAGCTCCTGGTGCCCATCTGATCACCTTCGCAGCGGTTGTTCACTCTGCGCCTACTCTATCAGCCCGCTGGAGCCATTGCGCACGAGGTCGCTGAACCGGAGCGGACCGCCCTCATCCCGAATTCCGAATTCCGAATTCCGAATTCCTCCTCAGTAGCTGTGGTCATCCAGCTTCACCTTGCCGCGGAACGCCCAGTAGATGATGCCCGTGTAGGCGAGCACGAAGGGCATGCCGATGCCGGCGATGATCAGCATGATGGTCAGGGTCTTGGCGCTCGACGCCGCCGTGAAGATCGTCACCGACAGCGCCGGGTCGTTGCTCGCCGTCACCAGGTTCGGGAAGAGCGCGAGCCCGAACAGCATGACCATGGTCGCGATCACCGCGCAGCTCGACAGAAAGGCCCGCCAGGGCTGCCCCCAGTGCAGGCTGCGCGGGATGTTGGCCACCGCCAGCACGCTCGCCACCACGACCAGCGCCGCCCACGGCCAGCGCTCGAAGTTGGCGGTGGCGCGCGGGATCAGGGCGAGCGTGTACATGGTGGTCAGCATGTAGAAGACCAGAAAAACGCCCCAGCTGCGCCACAGCCAATCCCGCAGGCGCTCCTGGAACTCGCCCTCGGTCTTGAGGTAGAGGTAGAGCCCGCCGTGCATGGCCAGCATGGCGACGGTCATCAGGCCGACCAGGATCGGGTACGGTGCGAGCTGGTCGAGGAGGGTGCCGGTGAAGTTGCCGCTCTGGTCCAGCGGCAGACCGATCATCGCGTTGCCGACGGCGACGCCGAAGAGGAGGGCGGCCGCCGCCGACCCGCCGAAGAACGTCCAGTCCCAGAATCCTCGCCAGCGCTCGCTCGCCACCTTGGAGCGGAACTCCATCGACACCGCGCGCGCGATGAGCGCCGCGAGAAGGAGCATGAAGGCGAGGTAGAAGCCCGAGAAGACGGTCGCGTAGGCCTCGGGGAAGGCGGCAAAGAGCGCGCCGCCGAAGGTCACGAGCCACACCTCGTTGCCGTCCCAGACGGGGCCGATGGAGTTGATCGCGATCCTCCTCTCGCGATCGTTTCTGGGTACGAAGGGGTGCAGGATGCCGACCCCGAGGTCGAAGCCGTCGAGGATCGCGTAGCCCATCAGCAGCACGCCCTCGAGACCGAACCAGATGACGGCCAAGGTTGCCCAGTCCATCACCGACCTCCTTCCGCGGGCTCGGCCTGCGAGGCGTCGTGAACCACCCGTCCCGCGACCGCCTGGAGGAGGCCGCCTGCGGCGCCTTCGTGCGCGCCGTCCACCGGCTCCGGCCCCTTGCCAATCTTGCGGTCGAGCACGTAGAGCCACGCCAGCAGCAGGAAGAAGTACACCAGGCCGAAGCCGATCAGCGAACCGAGGACCTGCCCCGCCGTCACCGAGGCACTCACGGCATCCTTCGTGCGCAGCCCGAGGGTCTCGTCGTACTCGACCACGCCCGCGGGGCCGACCACGACGTCGCCGTCCGCCGTCCACTCCACCGGCGGGTGGACGATCCACGGCTGGCGTCCGACCTCGGCGGAAACCCAGCCGAGCTGGTTGGCGGCGAGCGGGGCGAGCACCGCGACGACGAAGATCCACAGCAGCCACCGCTGCTCATAGAGCCTTCCGCGCCAGTGCAGGAAGCTCGCGAGCAGCGTCAGCCCGATGAAGGCCATCCCGAGGCCGATCATGACGTGGTAGCTGGCGAAGGTGATGAGGACCGGCGGCCGGTCCTCGGGGCGGAAGCGGTCGAGGCCGACGACCGGCTCGTCGAAGTCCTCGTGGATCAGGAAGCTCAAGCCGCCCGGGATCGCGATGTTGAAGCGGATTCTCTCACCCTCCTCGTCGGGCAGCCCGAAGAGGCTCATGTCTGCCGGGCCGGTTTCGTAGTGCCCCTCGAAGGCGGCGAGCTTCGCCGGCTGGTGCTCATACACGGTGTTGGCCTGAAAGTGGCCCGACACGAGCGCCGCCAGCGACGCGATGGTGGCGAAGATCAGCGCGCCGGTGAAGGACTTCTTCGCGAAGTCCTCGTGCGTGCGTTTGAGGAGGTACCAGGCCGAGATCGACATCACAAAGAAGGTGCCCATGATGAAGGCGCCGATCCACACGTGCAGGAGCCGGTGGACGGTCGACGGGTTGAAGACCAGCGCCCAGAAGTCCACGATCTCGGCGCGCAGCACCGGCTCGCCGTCGATGAACAGGGGCGTGCCGTCGCGCAGCATCTGCACCACGTGGTGGCCGGCCGGGGTCTGCTGCCAGCTGTTGGCGACCACGATCCAGATCGACGAGAAGATCGATCCCAGACAGACCATGGCGGTGGCGAAGAGGTGCATCGTCGCCGACACCCGGTCCCAGCCGAAGACCAGCAGCGCCAGGAAGCCCGACTCGAGGAAGAAGGCGAAGATCCCCTCGGCGGCCAGCGCCGAGCCGAAGACGTCGCCCACGAAGCGCGAGTACGCGGCCCAGTTGGTGCCGAACTGGAACTCCATCACGATCCCCGAGGCGACGCCGATCGCGAAGTTGAGGGCGAAGATGCTGGTCCAGAACTTGGCCGCCTTCTCGTACAGCGGGTCGCCCGTGCGCAGGTGCTGCGCCTCGAGGTAGACCATGACCACGCTCATGCCGATGGCGAGCGGCGGGAAGATGTAGTGGAAGGCGATCGTGAGGGCGAACTGCAGGCGGGACAGGAGGACGACGTCCATGGCTCGAGCACCTCCCTGTGGGCTGCGCGGCGCCGCGGCAGCTCC
>JALOKS010000228.1 GCA_025456385.1 Thermoanaerobaculales bacterium
TATCAGGTCCGCCAGTCGAAGATCGCGGTCGGCTCCGGGGGGCTCGTCGGCCAGGGCCTGGGAAGCGGCAGTCAGTCGCAGCTGCGCTTCCTGCCCGCCCAGCACACCGACTTCGCCTTCGCGGTCTGGTCCGAGGCGACGGGCTTCGTCGGCGCGACCCTGCTGCTCGGGGCCTACGCCCTCCTGCTCGGCCGCATCGGCACCGCCGCCCTGACCGCGGGCAGCCGGCACGGCACGGCGCTGGCGGCGCTGGTCGGTGCCTGGCTCACTTTCCAGGTCGTGGTCAACCTCGGCATGGTCCTCGGCTGGCTGCCGACCACCGGGGTCACGCTTCCGCTCTTCTCCTACGGCGGGTCGTCGCTGATCTCGACCTGCGCGGCACTCGGCATCGTCCAGGCGGTGTGGCGGCGGCGGGTGGTCAACCAGTGATGCGCACCGTCCTCTTCCTCTCCGTCAACCCCTTCGAGACCCGGGTGGCCCTGGTCGAGAACACCCGCCTCGTCTCCTACCAGGCGGAGCGCCACCGGGCCTCGTCGGTCGTCGGCAACCTCTACAAGGGCCGCGTGACGAGGGTGCTGCCCGGCATGCAGGCGGCCTTCGTCGACATCGGGCTGTATCGCAACGCCTTTCTCTACGTCCGCGAGGCCGGCGGCACCCTCGACGACTTCACCGACATCTTCCTCGCCGGCGACAGCGAGGGACTGAGCCTGGACCCGTCGGGCTCGGACATCTCCGACCTGCTGCGGCTCGGGCAGGAGGTGCTGGTGCAGGTGGTGAAGGACCCCATCGGCACCAAGGGGGCGCGCCTCACCACCCACGTCAGCCTGCCCGGCCGCTTTCTGGTGTACCTGCCGAACGTCCGCCAGATCGGCGTCTCGCGGCGCATCACCCAGGCCGACGAGCGGCAGCGGCTGAAGGAGATCGTCGAGGGCTTCGGCGCTCCCGGCGGCTGGATCGTCCGCACCGCCGGCGAGGACCGGGGCCCGGAGGAGCTCGCGGCCGACCGGGACTACCTCGGACAGCTCTGGCAGCGGATCCAGACCGCCGGCGACACCGCCCGCGCACCGAGCCTCGTCCACCGCGAGCTGAGCCCGGTCCTGCGCGCGGTCCGCGACACGTACACGCACGCGGTGGCGGAGGTCTGGATCGACGACGAGGAGAGCTTCCAGGAGGTTCTCGACTTCCTCGAGCAGACGGAGCCCGCCCTCGTCGAGCGCGTCAAGCTGTACCGGCAGGCCACCGACCTCATGAGCTCCTTCGGCATCGACGGCGAGCTCGAGAAGGCCCTGCGCCCGAAGGTGTGGCTGAAGTCCGGCGGCTACCTGGTCATCAACCAGACCGAGGCCCTGGTGACCATCGACGTCAACACCGGCAAGTTTGTCGGCACCCTGTCGCTGGAGGAGACCGTCTTCACCCTCAACCTCGAGGCCAGCGGCGAGATCGTGCGCCAGCTGCGGCTGCGCGACCTGGGCGGCATCATCGTCATCGACTTCATCGACATGGAGGACCCGGCTCACCGGCGTCAGGTGTACGACGCCCTCGCGCAGGAGCTCCTCCGCGACCCGGCCCGCACCCAGCTGCTGCCGATGAGCGAGATCGGGCTCGTGCAGCTGACCCGCAAGCGCACGCGGCCGAGCCTCGAGCGCACCCTGAGCCGCGAGTGCCCCTACTGCCAGGGCTCGGGCCGCATCAAGGCTCTACCCACGATCTGCCTCGAGATCCGCCGCGAACTGCTCGCGGGCGCGGCCGCCGATCCCGGCCAGCAGGTCTCGCTGACCGTGCACCCGGCGGTCTCCCACTACCTGCAGGGGCCGTTTCGCGAGCTCCTGCGCGAGCTCGAGGATATCCACGGTCTGCGCATCATCCTCTGCGAGAACCCCCTCTTCCACGAGGAGCAGTTCCAGGTCTCGGAGTGATTCGCTTCGCGGGTCAGAGCGGCTCGTAGAGGGTCCGGCGCTGGCGCGGTTCGTAGCCCGCGCCGCGAATCATGCGCTCCATGTCGGCCTGGCTCATCCGGTACTGCGCGCCCGCCGCGGCGACCACGTTCTCCTCGAGCATGATCGAGCCCAGGTCGTCGGCGCCGAAGTACAGCGACAGCTGGCCCAGCTTCGGGCCCTGCGTCACCCACGAGCCCTGGACGTGGTCGATGGTGTCGAGGGCGAGGCGCGAGATGGCGAGGGTGCGCAGGTAGTCGAAGCCACCCACGGGCTCGACCTCACCCTCGAGGTCGGTGTTGGCGTCCTGGAAGGTCCAGGGGATGAAGGCGGTGAAGCCGCCGGTCTCGTCCTGCAGCTCGCGCACGCCGAGCAGGTGCTCGACCCGCGCCGCGCTCGACTCGCCGACCCCGAACATCATGGTCGCCGTGGTGCGCAGGCCGAGGCCGTGCGCCTCGCGGTGGACCTCGAGCCACTGCTTCGTCGAGGCCTTGGCGCGCGAGAAGATCCGCCGCCGGGTCTCATCCTCGAGGATCTCCGCGCCGCCGCCCGGGACGGAGTCGAGGCCGGCTTGCACCAGGCGGGCGATCACCTCCCGCAACGGCATGTCCTCGAGCTTGGCGAGATACCAGATCTCGGGCGCCGAGAAGGCGTGCAGGTGGACCTGCGGAAACGATCGCTTGAGCTCGGCGAGAAGGGACTCGTAGTACTCGAGGCGCAGCTTGGGGTGCACGCCGCCCTGGAGCAGGATGCCGGTGCCCCCGGCGGCGACCGTCTCCGCCACCTTCGCCGCGACCTCGGCGAAAGGCAGCACGTAGGCCTCGGCGTCGTCGAGCTTGCGATAGAAGGCGCAGAAGCGGCAGCGGTAGACGCAGACGTTGGTGTAGTTGATGTTGCGGTCGATGATGTAGGTCGCTTCGGCGGCAGGGTTCCTGCGGCGCCGCACCGCCGCCGCGGCCTGCCCGAGCTCCAACAGCCCGCCCTCGTCGAACAGCGCCTGGATCTCGTCCCGCCCGAGCCGCCCGCCATCCACTGCCTTGTCGAGAATTTTCTCTACAGCCGCCACGGCCAACCTCTGAGTTGGATGTCCACCGTGAGAGAAAGCGCCGGGGGACCCGATTCTGTTCCCCACCTGCAATTCGCGCAGCGAATTGCCATGCTAGCCCTGCGACATCGACTCGAGGAAGTCTCGGTTGCTCTCGGACTTCGACAGGCGCTCGAGGAGGAGCTCCATCGCCTCCACCGGCGACAGCGAGGACAGCACCTTGCGCAGCACCCAGATGCGGCGGAGCTCCCACTCGTCGATCAGGAGCTCCTCCTTGCGGGTGCCCGACTTGTGGATGTCGATCGACGGGAAGACCCGGCGTTCGACCAGCTTGCGGTCGAGGTGGACCTCCATGTTGCCGGTACCCTTGAACTCCTCGAAGATGACGTCGTCCATGCGCGAGCCGGTGTCGATCAGGGCGGTGCCGACGATCGTCAGGCTGCCGCCCTCCTCGATGTTGCGGGCGGCGCCGAAGAAGCGCTTCGGCTTCTGCAGGGCATTGGAGTCGACGCCGCCGGAGAGGACCTTGCCGGAAGGCGGCACGACCGTGTTGTAGGCCCGCGCCAGGCGGGTGATGGAGTCGAGCAGGATCACGACGTCGCGCTTGTGCTCGACCAGGCGCTTGGCCTTCTCGATCACCATCTCGGCCACCTGCACGTGGCGCGTGGCGGGCTCGTCGAAGGTCGAGGAGATGACCTCCCCCGCAACCGAGCGCTGCATGTCGGTGACCTCCTCCGGCCGCTCGTCGATGAGCAGCACGATCAGGGTCACGTCGGGGTCGTTGGTGGTGATCGAGTTCGCGATCGCCTGCAGCATCATGGTCTTACCGGTACGCGGCGGCGCCACCAGGAGCCCGCGCTGCCCCTTGCCGAGGGGCGTCACCAGGTCCATGACGCGCGAGGTCATGTTGTCCGGCACCTCGAGCCTGAGCCAGTCCTGCGGGTAGAGCGGCGTCAGGTTGTCGAAGTGCACCTTCTCCATCGCCACCTCGGGCGGCTCGAAGTTGATGGCCTCCACCTTGATCAACGCGAAGTAGCGCTCGCCCTCCTTGGGCGGCCGGATCTGCCCGGAGACGGTGTCCCCGGTGTGCAGGTTGAAGCGGCGGATCTGCGACGGCGACACGTAGATGTCATCCGGCCCCGGCAGGTAGTTGTACTCGGGCGCGCGCAGGAAGCCGAAGCCCTCCGGCAGCACCTCGAGCACGCCCTCGCCGAAGATCAGGCCCTCGGCCTCGGTCTGGTGCTGGAGGATCGAGAAGATGAGGTCCTGCCGCCGCATGCCGGCCGGGTTCTCGACCCCGAGGCCCTTGGCCGCCTCGCTCAGCTGGCCGATGCTCATCTCCTTGAGCTGGTTGAGGTCGAGGCGGCCCTCCTGGACCTCGCCGGTCACCTCCTGCTGCGCCTCGATCTCGTCCTCGAGGTCGAGCGGGATGACCACCGCCTCGTCGCCCTCGGTCTTCTTCTTCCTGGTTGCCATCATTCACTCCGTTGCCGTTCCCGCCATGACGCGAGCATGGCGTCGATTCCCTTCAAGAGCTCGCGGCGGCCCTCGCCGGAGCGCACACTGACCGCCAGGGGCGGGGTCGCGAGACCGAGCTCGCGCTGGACCGCGAGGCAGGCGGCCGCCCTGGGCCCGCGCCCCACCTTGTCGGCCTTGGTGAGCACGACGAGCGGCGCGCGGTCGGCCGCCGCAAGGAGCCGCTGCAGCTCCCGGTCGCGATCGGTCAAGCCGTGTCGGATATCCACCAACGCCACCACCCCGGCCAACCGCTCCTCGGTGCCGATGTACTCGGCGAGCGCCTCGCCCCACTCCTCCTTGAGCTGCGCGCTGACC
>JALOKS010000028.1 GCA_025456385.1 Thermoanaerobaculales bacterium
CAGCGCCTCGATGTCGCGCATCGCGGGATCGAAGGCCTGGCCCTCGTGCAGGCGGTCGCCCCAGAACTGCGCCAGGTGGTCCTTCCAGAAGCTCTGCCAGCGCGTCAGCACGAGCTTCTCGAGCTCGCGGTGGGCGGCGATCAGCACCTGCGCCGCCGCGGCCTCGAAGCCGATCCGGCCCTTGATGCCGAGCACCGTCTCGCCGAGGTGGATGCCGCGGCCGATGCGGTAGGCCTGAAGGCGGCGGTCGAGTGCCTCCACCAGCCGCGGCCCGGCGAGCGCCTCGCCGTCGAGCGCGGTCGGCAGGCCCTCGCGCCACTCGATCACGCACTCGGCGGGCGCCGGCACCGGCTCCGCGGGCTCCGGCCAGGCGTCGGCCGGAGGGCCCTGCCAGGGGTCGTGGGTCCAGCCGCCGCCGAGTGTCGTCCCCCACAGGCCGGCGTTGACCGAGTAGCGGCCGGCCGCCGGCGGCGCCGGCACCCCCCACTCGCGCAGGCGCGCCAGGGCCTGCTGCCGCTCCAGCCCGAGCTCGCGCACCGGCGCGATCACGCGCGTGCCGGGCAGCAGGACCGCGAAGGCGATGTCGAAGCGGACCTGGTCGTTGCCGGCGCCGGTCGAGCCGTGGGCGACCGCGTCGGCGGCGAGCGCGCGCGCCACGCGCGCCACCTCGACCGCCTGCTGCGTGCGCTCGGCCGCCACCGACACCGGGTAGACCGCGCCGCGCAGCACGTTGCCCCGCACCAGGGTGGCGACGAAGTTGTCCCACACCGCCTGCCGCGCGTCGACCTCGCGGTGCTCGCCGGCGCCCGCCGCGGCCGCCTGCGCGGCGACCGCGTCGAGGGCGGCGCGCGACATGCCTCCGGTGTCGACGGTGACGGTCACGACCTCGGCGCCGCGCTCGCGGCGCAGCCACGCCGCACAGAAGCTGGTGTCGAGGCCGCCGGAGAACGCGAGCACGACCTTCATGCTTCCCCCACCTCTCCGGCCCTGGGCCGGAAAAGTGGATAATCATTCATAAATTCATAATTGTCAACAGCGGCATTGGCCTGTCGCTGAAAAATGCCGGTAAATGTTTTCAAAAATTCATTTCGACGCGGACCCACCGGCAGGCCGGAGTGAATAATCTCTCCCCGCCTGGTCCGACCTTCCGCCGCCATCCGCGATCTGCTACCGTGCGCAGCCGATGGCGCGCATCCGCCTGCACTCCCTGCGGCTCACCGGCTTCAAGTCGTTTCCGGATGAGGTCGAGCTCGGCTTTCCGGGCAAGGTGTCGGCGATCATCGGCCCCAACGGCTGCGGCAAGTCGAACCTGGTCGACGCCATCCTGTGGGTGCTCGGCGAGCAGAGCCCGACCCTGATGCGCCTCAAACAGATGGGCGACGTGGTCTTCAACGGCGCCGCCTCGCGCCCGGCCGCGGGCGCCGCCGAGGTCAGCCTCATGCTGCAGTCCGACGACGGCCACTGGCAGCACACCGGCGGCCGCCTCGAGATCAGCCGCCGGGTCTTCCGCTCCGGGCCCTCGGAGTACCGGCTCAACGGCCGCAGCGTGCGCCTCAAGGACGTCTTCAACGAGCTCGCCGAGGTCGGCCTCGGCACGCGCTCCTACTCGATCATCGAGCAGGGGCGCGTCGGGCAGGTGCTGTCGGCGCGCCCGATCGACCGCCGCATCCTGCTCGAGGAGGCGGCGGGCATCACCCGCTACAAGGCCCGCAAGCACGAGGCCGAGCTCAAGCTCGAGCACACCCGCCAGAACCTGCTGCGGCTCGAGGACGTGATCGGCGAGGTCGAGCGCAGCCTGCGGCAGATCAAGCGCCAGGCGCGGCAGGCGGAGCAGCACCAGCGCCTCGAGGCCGAGCTCAAGGACAGCCTGCGCCGCCTGCACACCCTCGAGGCGCACGCCCTCGACCAGCGCCGCCGCGACACCGTCCGCCGGCGCGCCCAGGCCCAGAACGAGGTCGCCGCGGCGGCGGCGGCGCTCGCCGGCTCGGAGGCCGACCTCGGGCAGTCCCGGCAGGCGCTCGACGGCGGGCGCCAGGAGACCGCGGCCGCCCGCGACGAGGTCGCCGCCCTGCTCGGCTCGCGGGAGCGCCTCGAAGCCTTCCTCGAGCGCTCGGCCGACCTCCTCGACAGCCTCCGCGCGAGCCTCGACCGCACCCGGGGCGAGAGCGCCGCGGTCGCCGCCAGCCGCCGCGAGGTCGACGAGACCGTCACCGCCGCCCGGCAGCGCTGCGGCGACCTCGAGTCGGTGCTCGAGGCGGCACGGGCCGCGGTGGCGGAGGCCGAGCGCGCCCACGGCGCCGCCGCCGCCCGCCGCGACGAGGCCGAGCGGGTGAGCGCCCAGCAGCGTCAGGACCTCCTGCGCACGATCTCCGGTCTGACCGACGGCCGCAACCGGCTCTCCGAGCTCGAGCGCGGCCGCGACCGCCTGGAGTACGCGCTCGAGCAGCTCGCCCACGAGGGCGCCCGCCTGAGCGCCCGCCGCGGCGAGCTCGAGTCGGGCCTCGGCGAGGCCGCGGTGCGCAGCCGCGCCGCCTCGCAGGCGGCCGACGAGCTGGCCGCCCGCAGGCGGGAGCTCGCCGAGGAGCGCACCCGGCTGCGCGAGGAGGCCAACCTCGCCAAGCACGAGAGCGAGGCCCTCGGCCACACCCTGTGGGAGTACCGCCACCGCCTGCAGGGGGTCGAGCGCGAGCTCGCCCGCCACGCCGCCTCCGGCGAGCAGCTCGCCGCCCTCCTGCCGCCGGGAGCCGTCGTCGGCCAGCTCGGCGACTACCTGCACCCGCCGGCCGAGCTGACGCCGCTGCTCGACCGCGCCTGGCGGGAGTGGATCGAGCTGCCGGTGGTCGCGGCGCGCGGCCTGAGTCCGGAGCAGCTCGCGGCGATCGCCGAGCTCGAGGGGCGGATGCGCCTGATCGCCGCCGGCGAGCCGCCGGCGCCGCGGGAGGCCGAGGTTCCGCCCGGCGCCTCCGACCTCCTCGAGGTTGCCGGGGTCGCGGCCGAGCACCGCGGCTGGATCGGCCGCGCCCTGCCGCCGACCTTCGCCTGCGACGACCCCGAGTTCGCCGAGCGCATCGCCGACCGCCGGCCCGAGGCGGTGGTGGTCCGCGGCGACGGGCTCATCCACCGCGGCCGCGTGCTCGAGCCCGCCACCAGCGGTGACCGCCACCCCGGGGTTCTCGAGCTGCGCAGCCAGCGCGCGGAGCTCGCGGCGCGGATCGCGGAGACCGCCGGCCGCACCGACTCCGCCTCGGGCCGTCACCGCGAGGTCGCCGCCCTGCTCGAGGACCGCAGCGGCGAGCTCGCCGCCCTCGACGCACGGCTCGTCGAAGCCGAGCAGGCGCGGGCGCGGGCGGCGGCGGCCGAGGAGTCGCTGGCGCAGGAGCTCGGCCGGGTCGAGCGCGAGCTCGACGCCCTGGTCGCCGAGGAGGCCCGCAGCCGCCAGCAGGCGCGGGAGCTCGCCGAGCGCCACACCCGGCTGGTCGCCGAGGTCGCCACCCTCGAGGCGCGCGGCCACGAGCTCGAGCAGGCGGTGGAGAGCGCGGCCGTCCGCCTCGCCGAGCGCCGCGAGGAGAGCGCCGACGCGCTGCGCGGGCTCGACCGCCGGCGGGCCGAGCAGAGCCTCGCCGAGGAGCGGGCGGCCGGCGCCGCCGCCGAGGTCGCCCGCCTCGAGGCCGAGGCGGCGGCGCTCGACCAGCGCAGCGCCGAGCTCGGCGCCGAGGCGCAGCGCCTCGCCGAGGAGCTCAAGGCGACCGAGGACGAGGTGGTGCGCTCGCGCACCCGCCTCGTCGAGGAGCAGGGTCTGCTGACCGCGGCGCGGGAGCGCGAGCGGCGCCTGGCCGAGCAGGTCGAGGCCTCCGTCGGCCGGGTCGAGGCGCTCGAGCGCGAGGTCCGCGAGCGGCGCGAGCTGCACGACGCCGAGCGCGAGGCGCTGCACGCGATCGAGGTCGAGCAGACGCGCATGGAGGCGGAGTGGGAGCGGCTGCGCGAGCACGCCGCCGCCGAGCTCGGCATCGCCGTCGAGGCCCTGCTCGAGGCCGAGCCCGCGCCCGGCGACGAGGCCGAGGCGCTGCGCGCCGCCGTCGACGGCGCCCGCGCCCGGATCGAGCGCCTCGGGCCGGTCAACCTCCTCGCGCTCAAGGAGCTCGGCGAGCTCGAGGAGCGCTCGACCTTCCTCGGCAGCCAGCGCCGGGACCTCGTCGAGGCCCTGCGCGCCCTCGACACCACCATCCGCGAGATCGACGCCACCTGCACCGAGCGCTTCGTCGAGACCTTCGAGCAGGTCAACGCGGTCTTCGCCGAGACCTTCTCGAACCTCTTCGGCGGCGGCAGCGCCCGCCTCGACCTGGTCGACGAGGAGGACCCCCTCGAGTCGGGCATCGACATCACCGCGCAGCCGCCGGGCAAGAAGAATCAGTCGGTGCAGCTGCTGTCGGGCGGCGAGAAGGCGCTCACCGCGCTGTCGCTGCTGATCGCCCTCTTCCGCATCCGGCCGGCGCCGTTCTGCATCCTCGACGAGGTCGACGCGCCGCTCGACGACGCCAACGTCGAGCGCCTCGCCGAGCTCGTGCGGGCGATGACCGAGCACACCCAGTTCGTGCTGGTCACCCACAACCGCCGCACCATGGCGCGGGCGGAGCTGCTGTACGGCGTCACCATGGAGGAGGCCGGGGTGTCGAAGGTGGTGTCGGTGCGGATGGAGGAGTAGCGCGGGAATTCGGAATGAGGAATTCGGAATTCGGATTGGCCGCGCGCCCACCCGTTTCGAATTTCGAATTTTCCACCCGCCACCCGAACCACAGAGGCACAGAGAGAGATCATGACCTCGCACCAAGATGATCTCCGGATGGTCCTGCGATGGGTTGGAGAACTCTCTGTGCGTCTCTGTGCCCTCTGTGCCTCTGTGGTTCAGACGTCCCGTCCAATCGATTGGCATGAGAGACCCGGCCTGGCAATGCCGCCGACGCGTTGCCTTCCCCCTGCCCCGGTCGCTGCTCCGGTCGCTGTCATCTGTCCCGGCCGCTGCGCGCTGCCCCTGACCGTCCCTGGGCGCACCCTTCCGCGCACTGCGCGGGAATCAAAACCTTGACATCCCGATTTGGCCTCGGGTAGCCTGCGACGGTGCGTTGCCTGAGCGTCTGCCGCCACCACCATCACGGCCACATCCCCCGCCGGGGACCGGTGATGGTGTAGGCACAACCGACCGACACCACGAACGCCGGCCCCGCCGGCGTTTTTCTTTTCCGGCCGGACCGCTGAGCGAGGAGACCCGATGACGCGACCGAACGACGAATCGACGCTGCGCCTGGCGATCCCCAAGGGCCGGATGGAGCAGGGCGTGACGCGACTGCTCGCCGACGCTGGCATCCACCTCACGCAGACGGTGCGCAGCTACCGCCCGCACATCAGCATCCCCAACTGCGAGGTCAAGATCCTCAAGCCCCAGAGCATCGTCGAGATGCTGCACGCGGGCTCCCGCGACCTCGGCTTCGCCGGCGCCGACTGGGTGGCCGAGCTCGACGGCTCATTGGTCGAGCTGCTCGACACCGGCCTCGACCCGGTGCGGGTGGTGGCCGCGGCGCCGGCCGCCCTGCTCGTCGACGGCCGGCTCCCCGGGCGGCCGCTGGTCGTGGCCTCGGAGTACGAGCACCTCAGCCGGCGCTGGATCGCCGGCCGCTGCCCGCAGGCGGTCTTCGTGCGCTCCTACGGCGCCACCGAGGTCTTCCCGCCCGAGGACGCGGACCTCATCATCGACAACACCGCCACCGGCTCGACGCTGGCGGCCAACAGCCTGCAGATCGTCGACGAGCTGATGCGCTCCTCGACCCGCCTCTACGCCAACCCGCGGGCCCTCGAGCAGCCGGCGCGCCGCCGCGCCATCGACGACCTCGTGCTGCTGGTGCGCTCGGTGCTCGAGGCCCGGCTGCGGGTGATGGTGGAGGTCAACGTCGCCCCCGAGCGCCTCGACGCGGTGCTCGCGGTGCTCCCCTGCATGCGGCAGCCGACGGTGTCGCAGCTCGCGGGCGGCGCCGGCTTCGCGGTCAAGGCGGCGGTGCCGCGCGCCGACCTGCCGGCCGTCATCCCGCGGCTCAAGGCCCAGGGCGGCGAGGATGTGGTGGTCACCCGCCTCGCCCAGATCGTGCCGTGAGGGGGCGCGGGATGGAGCAACGACCCCTGCTCGTCGAGCCGGTCCCGGCGCTCGCCGCGCTCGGCCCGTACAGCACCGGGCGGCCCGCGGCCGGCATCGACCTCGTCCTCGACTTCAACGAGCGCCTCGCGCCGCCGGCGGCCGCGCGGTCGGTCGTGCCGGGCGCGCCGGCCGTCAACCGCTACCCCGAGCTGGGCACCCTCGAGCCGCGGATCGCGGAGCGGCTCGGCGTCCCGGCCGCGGCGGTGCTGGTGACTGCGGGCGGCGACGACGCCCTCGAGCGCACGGTGCGAGCGGTCTGCGCGCCCGGCCGGCGGGCGCTCATGACAACGCCGAGCTACGGCATGATCCGCCGCTTCATCCCGCTCGCCGGCGCCGAGCTCGTCGAGGTGCCGTGGTGGCGGGGCGAGCTCCCGGTCGAGGAGATGCTCGCCTCCGCCGACGCGCGCACCGCGCTCGCGTGCGTGGTCAGCCCCAACAACCCCACCGGCGCGGCGGCCTCGCGGGCGAGCGTTGCGCGGCTCCTCGAGGCGCTGCCGCGCGCCCTCGTGCTCCTCGACCAGGCCTACGTCGACTTCGCCGAGCCCGAGCAGGACCTGCTCGAGCTCGCTCTCGAGCACCCCAACGCGGTCGTCGTCCGCACCCTCTCCAAGGCCTGGGGGGCGGCCGGGCTGCGGGTCGGCTTCGCGGTCGCCGACCCGCGGGTCATCGACTGGCTGCGTCGGGTCGGCCTGCCCTTCCCGGTGTCGGCGCCCTCGCTCGCGGCGGCGGCGGCCATCCTCGCCGAAGGCGGCCCCGAGCCGGCGCTGATCGCGGCGGTCCGCGGCCAGCGCGAGGCCCTCGGCGGGCTGCTCGCCGGGCTCGGCGCCGAGCCGCTGCCCTCGGCGGGCAGCTTCGTCTTCGCCCGCTTCGCCGACGCGCCGCAGGTGTGGCGCGGGCTCCACGCCCTCGGCATCGCGATCCGCGCCTTCGCCGCCCGCCCCGAGCTCGCGGGCTGGCTGCGCATCACCCTGCCCGGCGACGCGGCGAGCTTCGACCGGCTGGCCGCCGCGCTGCGCACCGTGCTCGCGCCGGAGGCCCTGCTCTTCGACCTCGACGGGGTGCTCGCCGACGTCTCGGGCTCCTACCGCGAGGCCACCCTGCAGACCGCCGCGAGCTACGGGGTGGCGCTGACGATGGCGGACATCGCGGCCGCGACCGCCGCGGGCGACGCCAACAACGACTGGGTGCTGACGCGGCGGCTGCTCGCCGCGCGCGGGGTCGCACGGCCGCTCGCCGAGGTCCGCGAGCGCTTCGAGGCCATCTACCAGGGCAGCGAGGCGGCGCCCGGGCTGCGCCGGCACGAGCGCCCGCTCCTCGCGCCCGAGACCCTGCGCCGGCTGGCCGCCCGGCTGCCGCTCGCCGTGGTCACCGGAAGGCCGCGCGCCGACGCCCGCCGCTTCCTCGACGGCCACGGCATCGCCGACTGCTTCCGCGCGGTCGTCACCATGGACGACGCGCCGCTCAAGCCCGACCCGGCGCCGGTCCGCCTCGCGCTCGAGCGCCTCGGCGTCGCGAGCGCCTGGATGCTCGGCGACACCCCCGACGACCTGCGCGCCGCGCGCGGCGCGGGGGTTCTGCCGATCGGCGTGATCGCGCCGGGCGACGAGCCTGAGGCCACCGCCGCCTCCCTGCGCGCCGCCGGCGCCGCCGAGGTGCTGGGCGCCGCCGACGAGATCCTGGAGGTCCTGCCATGAGCGCCACGAACCGCACCGCGTCCATTGAACGCTCCACCCGCGAGACCCGGGTCCGCTGCCGCCTCGGTCTCGACGGCGGCGGCGAGCCGAAGGTCGACACCGGCATCGGCTTCCTCGACCACCTGCTGAGCTCTCTCGCCTTCCACGCCGGCTTTGAGCTCGAGCTCGAGTGCGCCGGCGACCTCCAGGTCGACGACCACCACAGCGCCGAGGACTGCGCGCTGGCCCTCGGCGAGGCGCTCGATCGCGCCCTCGGCGAGCGCGCCGGCATCGCCCGCTTCGGCGCCGCCTACGCGCCGCTCGACGAAGCGCTCGCGCGCGCGGTGGTCGACCTCTCGGGCCGGCCCTGGCCGGAGGTCGAGCTCGGCCTCGAGCGCGAGATGCTCGGCGGCCTGAGCTCGGAGAACGTCGGCCACGTCCTGCGCTCGCTCGCGATCGCGGCGCGCTGCGCGCTGCACGTCGACGTGCTGCGCGGCGCCAACGACCACCACCGCGCCGAGGCCGCCTTCAAGGCGGTCGCGCTGGCCCTCCGGCAGGCGGTCGCCGAAGCGCCGGGCGGGGTGCCGAGCACCAAGGGCAGCCTCGGGAGGGCCGGATGAGCGAGGTCCTGATCGTCCGCACCGGAACGGCCAACCTCGCCTCGGTCGCCGCCGCCGTCGAGCGCGCGGGCTGCGCCGCGCGCCTCAGCGACGACCCGGGCGAGGTGGCGGCGGCGGCGCGCCTGGTGCTGCCCGGGGTCGGCGCCTTCGGGCCGGTCGCCGCCCGCCTCGAGGCCCTCGGCCTCGCGGGCCCGCTCGCGCGCCGGATCGCCGACGGCCGCCCGACCCTCGCCGTCTGCCTCGGCCTGCAGCTGCTCGCGGCGGCGAGCGAGGAGAGCCCCGGCGCGCGCGGCCTCGGCGCCCTGCCCGCGACCGTCACCCGCTTCGCCGCCGGGCTGCGGGTGCCGCACCTGGGCTGGAACCGGGTCGCGGCCGGCGTGGGCTGCCGGTTCGTCGGCGACGGCGAGGCCTACTTCGCCAACTCGTTCAAGCTCGACGCCGTCCCGGAGGGCTGGCGCGGGGCGACGGCCGAGCACGGCGCGCCCTTCGTCGCCGCCCTCGAGCGCGGCGCGGTGCTCGCCTGCCAGTTCCACCCCGAGCTCTCCGGGCCCTGGGGCCAGCGCCTCATCGAGCGCTGGCTCGCACGCGCGGCCGAGGCGGCGTGATGCTGCTGCCGCGGCTCATCCCCTGCCTCGACGTCGACTCGGGCCGCGTCGTCAAGGGCATCCGCTTCCAAGGCCTGCGCGACGCCGGCGACCCGGTCGAGCGCGCCGCCGCCTACGCCGCGCAGGGCGCCGACGAGCTGGTTCTTCTCGACGTCTCGGCGACCCCCGAGGGCCGCGGCCACGCGCTCGCCACCGTGCGCGCGGTGCGCCGGGTGTTGCCGCTGCCGCTCGCCGTCGGCGGCGGCGTCCGCAGTGCAGCCGACGCCGAGCGCCTGCTCGAGGCCGGCGCGGACAAGGTCGCGGTCAACACCGCCGCGGTGGTGCGGCCGGCGCTCATCGACGAGCTCGCGGCGACCTTCGGCCGCCAGTGCACCGTGCTCGCGCTCGACGCCGCCCGCCGCCCCGGGGGCGGTTGGGAGACGGTGGTCCGCTCCGGGCGGGAGCGCACCGCCCTCGACGCCGTGGCCTGGGCCGCCGAGGCGGCGGGCCGCGGCGCGGGCGAGATCCTGCTCACCTCGTGGGACCGCGACGGCACCGGCGAGGGCTACGACCTCGAGCTCATCGCCGCGGTCCGCGGCGCGGTCGCGGTGCCGATCATCGCCTCCGGCGGCGCGGCCGGCCCGGCGCACATGGCCGCGGCCCTCGCCGCCGGCGCCGACGCGGTGCTCGCGGCCTCGATCCTGCACGACGGCCACACCACCGTCGGCGAGCTCAAGCGCGAGCTCGCGGGCCGCGGCGTGGAGGTGCGCTCATGATCGTGCCATCCATCGATCTCATGGACGGCCAGGCCGTGCAGCTGGTGGGCGGCCGCGAGAAGGTGCTCGATGCCGGTGACGCGATCGCCGTCGCCGAGCGTTTCGCCGTCGTCGGCGAGCTCGCCGTCATCGACCTCGACGCGGCCCTCGGCCGCGGCTCGAACCGCGGGCTCGTGCGCGAGCTCGTGCGGCGCTTCCCCTGCCGGGTCGGCGGCGGCATCCGCAGCGTCGAGCAGGCCCTCGAGTGGCTGAACGCCGGCGCGCGGCAGGTGATCCTGGGCACCGCCGCCGCTCCCGAGGTGCTCGCGGAGCTGCCCCGCGAGCGGGTCGTCGCCGCCCTCGACGGCGTCGACGGCGAGGTGGTGGTGCGCGGCTGGACCGAGCGCACCGGGGCGAAGGTGCTCGAGCGCCTGAGCGCGCTGCGCGGGCTCGTCGGCGGCTTCCTGGTCACCTTCGTCGAGCGCGAGGGCCGCCTCGGCGGCATCGACCACGACGCGGCGCGCCGCGTGGTCGAGGCCGCAGGCGGGGTGCCGGTCACCCTCGCCGGCGGGGTCACGACGGCGGACGAGGTCGCGGCCCTCGACCGCCTGGGCGCCGACGCCCAGGTCGGCATGGCCCTCTACACGGGGCGCCTTGACCTCGCCGACGCCTTCGCTGCGCCCCTGGTCTCCGACCGCGGCGACGGCCTGTGGCCGACGGTGGTCTGCGACGAGCTCGGCCTCGCCCTCGGCCTCGCCTACTCCTCCGCGGAGAGCCTGCGGGCCGCGGTCGCCGAGCGCCGCGGCGTCTATTGGTCGCGCTCGCGCGGCGAGCTGTGGCGCAAGGGCGCGAGCTCGGGGGCGGAGCAGGAGCTGCTGCGGGTGGAGGCCGACTGCGACCGCGACGCGCTGCGCTTCACCGTCCGCCAGCACGGGTCCGGCTTCTGCCACCTCGGCACGCGCAGCTGCTGGGGCCCGGACCTCGGCCTCGGCGCCCTCGAGCGCCGCCTCGCAGAGCGCCTGCGCCACGCCCCACCGGGCTCCTACACGGCGCGCCTCGCCGCCGAGCCCGCGCTGCTCGCCGCCAAGCTCACGGAGGAGGCGGCGGAGCTCGCGGCAGCCAACGGCAACGACGAGCTGGTCTGGGAGGCCGCGGACCTGCTCTACTTCACGCTCGCGCGCCTCGCCGGCGCCGGCCTCGGCCTCGAGGCGGTTGCCCGTGAGCTCGACCGCCGCGCGCTCGCGGTCACCCGCCGCGACGGATCGCGGAGCTTCGGGCCGCCCGGGGCCGGCCGGCCGTCGGGAGCTCAGCCATGATCCTCAGGCGCATCGCGCCCGGCGAGCTCGCCGCGATCCGGCGCGAGCCGGTCGACGCCGCGACCCTGGCGGCGGCGGCCGAGATCGTCGACGAGGTCCGCGCCGGCGGCGAGGCGGCGCTGCGCCGGCACGCCGAGCGCCTCGGCGAGCTCGTCCCCGGAGGGGCGCTGGTCCACGACGCCGCCGCGCTCGACGCCGCGGCGGCGGCGCTGCAGCCCGCCGAGCGCGGCCTGCTCGAGCGCACCGCGGCCCGCATCGAGAGCTTTGCGCTCGCCCAGCGCGCCGCCCTGCGCGAGCTCGCGGTGCCGGTGGCCGGCGGCGAGGCCGGCCACCAGGTCGCTCCCGTCGAACGCGCCGGCTGCTACGCGCCGGGCGGCCGCTACCCGCTGCCGTCGTCGGTGCTGATGACGGCGGTCACCGCGCGCGCGGCCGGCGTCGCCGAGGTCTGGGTGGCCTCGCCGCGGCCCTCCCCCATCACGCTCGCCGCGGCCGGGATCGCCGGCGCCGACGGGCTGCTGGCGGCCGGCGGCGCGCAGGCGATCGCCGCCCTCGCCTACGGCGTCGGCGGCCCGCCCCCCTGCGACGTCGTGGTCGGGCCCGGCAACCGTTGGGTGACCGCGGCCAAGAAGCTCGTCGCCGGCCGGGTCGGGATCGACATGCTCGCCGGCCCCTCGGAGCTGGTGGTGCTCGCCGACTCCGGCGCCGACCCCGAGCTCGTGGCCGCCGACCTTCTCGCCCAGGCCGAGCACGACCCCGACGCCCTGCCGGTGCTGGTGACCACCGCGGCCGGGCTCGCCGAGGCGGTGGAGAGCGCCCTCGCCCGCCAGCTCATCGACCTGCCGACCCGGGAGACCGCCGCCGCCGCCCTCGGCAACGGTTTCGCCGTGGTGGCCAGTGACCTCGACGAGGCGGTGGCGGTCTGCGACCGGCTCGCGCCCGAGCACCTCCAGGTCCTGACCGCGAACGCCGATGCGGTGGCCGCCCGACTCCGCCACTGGGGCGGCCTGTTCATCGGCGCCGCGAGCGCCGAGGTCCTCGGCGACTACGGCGCCGGCCCCAACCACACCCTGCCGACCGGCGGCGTCGCGCGCTTCAAGGGGGGCTTGAGCGTGCTCGACTTCCTGCGCGTGCGGACCTGGCTGCGGCTCGACGGCGGGGCCGACCCGGAGCTTGCCCGCGACGCCGCGGCGCTCGCCCGCCTCGAGGGCCTCGAGGCCCACGCCCGCGCCGCCGAGCGCCGCCTCACGGCACGCCGCGAGCCCTGAGCCCCGCGGTTCCGTCGTACCGCGTCCCCCACCCGTGCGGCCCGGGCAGGGCGGTCGTCTGTCAGGGTTCTGTCACGTTTTTCGGATCTGAAATATTAGAAAAAACATCGATATTATCCTTCCTGGCAGCGGTTCGAAAACAACCTGAAGGAGGTTCGACATGCGAAAGACGCTTCTGGCTCTCGTTCTTCTGGCGGCCGTCGCGGCCCCGCAGGCGGCGCAGGCGCAGGCGACCGTGCGCGTCATCCACGCCATCTCCGGCGAGGCCCTCGGCCTCGATCCCGAGCTCCCGGTGGACATCTGGGTGAACAGCGCCGCCTTCCTGACCGACGTCCGTTTCCTCGACTTCACTGACCCGGTCAGCCTCCCGGCCGGCCCCTACGACATCCGGATCTACCTCGCGGGCTCCGACCCGAATGACACCGCGCCGGTGCTGCAGCTCGAGGCGACCCTCCGCAACCGCGACAACCTGCACCTCATCGCCCACTTCACGCCGGGCCCCGGCATCGCCCTGAGCGCCTTCGCGAACAACGACGCTCCGGCGATCACCGAGCCGCTCTCGACCCGCATCTCGGCGCGAGACCTGCGCCTGACCGTCCGCCACACCGCCGACTTCGGCCGGGTGGCGATCAACCAGCTGGTGCCCTTCCTCGAGCCGACACTCGCCAACGGCGAGGGGCTGTCGCTCGAGCTCGACGCGGCCCGCTACCGCTTCTGGCTCTCCAGGGCCGGCGCCGTCCGTCCGCTGAGCTTCGAGCCCACTGCGGTGGTCGATCTCGCGGCCGGGCTCCACTACTACGTCTACGCAGTCGGCTCGCCGGCCGACGCCTCCTTCCAGCTTCTCGTCCTCGCCGACCCGCTCAGGTAGCGACAACCGGAACGACCGTCATGAGCAGGGCCCGGGGTGACACCCGGGCCCTTTTCCGTGACCGCTGGGCTACAGTCGGACCGTGATCGACCACCGCGACCGGAGCCCCTGGCGCCTGCTCGTCGAAGGTGCGCTGCCCGGCGCCGCCAACATGGCGCGCGACGTCGCGCTCCTGGAGGCGGTGGCGGCTGGCGCCTCGGCGGCGACCCTGCGGCTCTACGGTTGGGACCCGCCCTGCCTCAGCCTCGGCCGCCACCAGGGCGCCGAGGCGGCCGCTCTCGAGTTCTGCCGCAGCGAGGGCATCGACGTCATCCGCCGTCCGACGGGCGGGCGGGCCCTGCTCCACCACCTGGAGCTGACCTACGCGCTGGCGGCGCCGCTCGGCGTCGGGCCGCTGCCGCGCGGCCTGCAGGGCGCCTACCGCGCGATCTGCGGCGCGCTGGTCGCGGCTCTCCGGGGACTCGGCGTGGCGGCAGAGCTGACACCCGGCGAGGTCAACCTCGAGCTCCCGAGCCCCCGCAGCACGGTCCCCTGCTTCGAGGCGCCGGCCGGCGGCGAGGTGGTGGTCGGCGGGCGCAAGCTCGTCGGCTCGGCGATGCGCGCCCACGGCGGCGCCGTCCTGCAGCACGGCGCCATCCTCCTCGACTGGGACGGGCGCCTGCAGGCGGGCGCGCTCGGCCTCGCCGACGACCGCGCCCTGCGTCCACGGGTGACCACCCTCGCCGCCGAGCTCGGCCGGCCCCCGGCGGCGGGCGAGCTCGAGGCGGCCGTCGTCGGGGCCTTCGCCGCCGCTCTCGGGGTGGCCATCGAGCGCGGCGCGCTCACGCCTGCGGAGCGCGGCCGCGCCGCGGCGCTCGAGCCCTCATTCCGGGTCGAGAGCTGAGCCCGGGAGCCCGTCCCCGCCGAGGCTCCTTTCCCCGATCCGCGGCCTGATCAGCGGCAGCAGGGCGAGGGCCGGCAGGGCGAGGGCGGTGGTGAGGGCGAAGAAGGCCGCGTAGCCGAACTGCTCGACCCCGATGCCGGTGAAGGCGCCCGCGACATCGCGGGTGAGGGCGAAGAGGGCCGACAGGATGGCGTACTGGGTCGCGGCGTGCTCGCGATCGCAGAGGTTCATGAGGAAGGACAGGAAGGCCGCGGT
>JALOKS010000029.1 GCA_025456385.1 Thermoanaerobaculales bacterium
GCCGTCAACGTCGTCTTCCCATGGTCCACGTGACCAATGGTCCCGATGTTCACGTGCGGCTTCGTCCGCTCGAACTTCGCCTTGGCCATTCCTGCCTCCCTCTCTGTCATCGGGCGTCGTGAGCTCGCGAGGTGACGTGCTCGCCCGGTTATTCGCACTCTCGAGATCGGTCAATATGGAGCCCACGACCAGATTTGAACTGGTGACCCCGTCCTTACCAAGGACGTGCTCTACCGACTGAGCTACGTGGGCGCGCTCCCCGCGAACCTGGAGCGGGAGACGGGGTTCGAACCCGCGACCAACGGCTTGGAAGGCCGAGACTCTACCACTGAGTTACTCCCGCGACGCTCCGGCACCCCATCGGACGATACGAACAAATGGTGCAGGCGGATGGATTCGAACCACCGTAGGCAATTGCCAACAGATTTACAGTCTGCCGCCTTTAACCACTCGGCCACGCCTGCACGCTGCATCGGCTCACCTTTGGAGCTGGCGATGGGAATCGAACCCGCAACCTGCTGATTACAAATCAGCTGCTCTACCGTTGAGCTACGCCAGCCGGCTTTCGATCCCCCCGATCTCGCTGCTTGTGAAAGAACACACCTCTGCCGAAGGCAGTGGGTTGAGGACAATACCACGCGCCCGGGATCCGCGCAAGCACCCGGGAAGCAGAATTTCTGCCGGATTCCCAGCCCCCCGCCCACCCGGATGCGAGATGCGAGATACGAGATACGGCCAGAACATAGACGCCGCTCGCTGAGTGTTCCAGGGCGGGTGGGCGGCCTCGCATCTCGTATCTCGTATCTCGTATCTGGTTGCCCAGAGGGGGTTTGCTCTATCGGGAGGGGCGGGAGAGCTCCCACAGCAGGATCCCGGCGCTGACCGAGAGGTTGAGCGACTCGACGCCGGGCGCCATCGGCACCGCCACCAGCTCGTCGACCTGCGACCGGGTCTTGGCGCGCAGACCGCGCTCCTCGGCGCCGATGCACAGCACCCAGCGCGCGGCCCCGCGCACGGCGTCGATCGGGGTGCCCGCCGCATCGGCGGCGAAGGCCCAGTAGCCGGCCTCGCGCAGCTCCGCCAGCGCGTCCGCCGCCACCCGCTCGCGCACCAGGGGCACCCGGCCGAGCAGGCCCGCGGCCGCCTTGGCGACCGCTCCGCCGAGGGGCGGCGCAGCCGGCCCGGCGATGACCACGCCGTCGAGCGCGAAGGCGGCCGCCGTGCGCAGGACGGCGCCGAGGTTGTGGGGGTCGTCGACGGCGTCGAGCAGGAGCAGGCGCGCGGGCGCGCCGGCCGGCCGCACGACCGCGGCGAGGGCGGTGAATGCGACCGGCGCCGAGCGCGCGGCACAGCCGTTGTGGGCGACGCCCCCGGCAATCCCGTCGAGGCGCGCGCGCGGCACGACGTCGAAGCGGATGCCCAGCCGGCGGGCGGTGTCGATGACCGCGCGGACCCGGGCGTCGCGGCGGTCACGCTGCACCCACAGCTGATCGACCGGACGGCCGCTCTCGAGCAGGGCGAGAACGGCGTGGTACCCGACCACCCACAGGCTTTCAGCCGTCATGCCGCTGCCGATCCGACCGAGAAGGGGGAGACTCGAGTTGTGAGTTGTGAGTTGTGAGTTCTGAGTTTCGGGCTGGTCTGCCGGACTCGAAGGGTCGGAGGCAGAGCCCACCGATGCCGCGCGAACTCAACACTCATAACTCAAAACTCATAAGTGGGTTCGTCAGACCTCGAGGATCTCCTGCTCCTTCTTCTTGACGATCGTGGCGATCTTCTCGACGTAGGTGTCGGTCAGCTTCTGGACCTTCTCCTGGCCGTCGCGGAGGTCGTCCTCGGAGATCTTCCTGTCCTTCTCGAGGCGCTTGATGCGGTCGTTGCCCTCGCGCCGGATCTGCCGGATCTCGTTGCGGGACGACTCAGCGACCTCGTGCGCCACCTTGACCAGGTCCCTGCGGCGCTCCTCGGTCAGCGCCGGGATGTTGAGCCGGATCACCCGGCCGTCGCTGTTGGGGGTCAAGCCGAGGTTGGACCGCAGGACCGCCTTCTCGATCTCCGCCAGCACCTTCGGCTCCCAGGGTGCGATGGTGATGGTCGAGGGGTCGGGGATCGACAGCGTCGCCACCTGGTTGAGCGGCGTCTGCGCACCGTAGTAGTCGACCGTGATGCCGTCGACCCGGGGCCCACCCAGGAGCCCACGCTGTCGCCGATGACGACCCGTCTCATGATACCGCGGGAGCGGATGTTGAAGACCTGGATCGGAATCTGGCTCTCCATGCACAGCGCGATGGCCGCGGCGTCCATGACCCGGAGGCCGCGCTTGAGGACCTCCTCGTAGCCGAGCCGCGGAATGAGCCGGGCGTCGCCGTCGGTGACCGGGTCGGAGGTGAAGACCCCGTCCACCTTCGTCGCCTTCATGAGGATCTCGGCCGCGATCTCGTTGGCGCGCAGGGCCGCCGCCGAGTCGGTGGTGAAGAACGGGTTGCCGGTGCCGCCCGCGAAGAGCACCACACGGCCCTTCTCGAGGTGACGGATCGCCCGCCGGCGGATGAAGGGCTCGGCGACCTCGTTCATCTGGATGGCGGTCTGCACCCGGGTCGGCAGGCCCAGCTGCTCGATCGCCGATGACAGCGCGAGGGCGTTGATGACCGTCGCCAGCATGCCCATGGAGTCGCCCGTGATGCGGTCGATCCCCTGCTCGTGGGCCGACACGCCGCGGATGATGTTGCCGCCGCCGACCACGACCGCGATCTGGACGCCGAGCCCCGCGACCTCGCCGAGCTCGGCGGCGACCGCGCCCACGACCGCGGGCTCGATGCCGAAGGGCTGCGAGCCCATCAGGGCCTCGCCGGAGAGCTTGACCAGCACGCGGCGGTAGCGCGGTCGGGCCGGGTCCATGTTGCTACTCGTCGCTTCCCTCGCCGAGCCGGTAGCGGACGAAGCGCAGCACGGTCGCGGTGTCGCCCCCGGACTTCTTCAGGTACTGCCCGACCGACACCTCGGGATCCTTGGCGAAGGGCTGCTCGAGCAGGACCTCCTGGACGAAGAACTTCTCCATCTTGCCGGCGACGATGCGCTTGGCGATCTCCTCCGGCTTGCCCTGCTCCATCGCCTGCTTGAGGGCGATCTCGTGCTCGGCGTCGAGAACGTCTTTGGTGACCTCGGCGCGGTTGACGAAACGCGGCTCCGCGGCGGCCACGTGGAGGGCCACGTCGTGCAGGGCCTCGGGCGAGACCGCCGCGTTGCCTTCGACGACCACGCCGATCTTGCCGCCGCCGTGGATGTAGGAGTTGAGCCGATTGCCGGCGCCGGCGGCGACGCGCTCGAGGCGGCTGAGGACGATGTTCTCGCCGATCGTGGCGACCTTCTGCGAGATCGCCTCCTCGACGGTGTGCGCGGGGTCGCCCGTGAAGGGCTGCGCCTTGAGGGCCGCGACGTCGGCACCGCCCGCGGCCAGGGCCTGCTGCGCCAGCGCGTCGGCGAAGGCCGTGAACTCCGGATTGCGGGCCACGAAGTCGGTCTCGCAGTTGAGCTCGAGGATCACCATCGCGCGCTCGTCGCCGACCACCGCCACGACGCCGTCACTGGCGGTCCGGTGCGCCTTCTTGGCCGCCGCAGCGAGACCCTTGGTGCGCAGGAACTTGATGGCCTCGTCCATGTCGCCGTCGGTCTCACTGAGGGCCTTCTTGCAGTCCATCATCCCGGCGCCCGTGCGCTCGCGGAGCTCCTTCACCGCCTGTGCTGTGATTGCCATGCTGTCACCTCGTACGAATCGAGGCCAGGCGCGAACGCCCCTGGCCTCGTGATGGGGTCGCGGTCGGAACGGGCTCAGGCCTTGCTGTCGTCATCCGCCTCGATGGACGTTTCGCCGTTCTCGAGCGGGGCCGGACCGTCGTCCGGTGCCGTCCAGCCCGCGTCGGCGACGAGGTCCTGGTCGTCAGCATCCTCGTCGTCGATGCCGACCTCACCGGTCGCCCCGGCCGAGCTCACGAAGGGCACGGTGACGGTGTCGTCGACCGCCGCCGGCTTGTCCTCCTCGCCGACGAAGCGCTCGTCCGCGAGGTTGAGGCCTTCGAGGACGTTGTCGGCGACCCTCGAGGTGAAGAGCCGGATGGCGCGGATCGCGTCGTCGTTGCCCGGAATCGGGAAGTCGACCTCCTCGGGGTCGCTGTTGGTGTCGACGACGGCGACCACCGGGATCCCGAGGCGGTTCGCCTCCTTGACCGCGATGTGCTCGTGCACGGTGTCGATCACGAACAGCGCGTCCGGCAGGCCCTCCATGTCCTTGATGCCGCCGAAGGCGCGCTCCATCTTGCGCCGCTGGCGCTCGAGGCGGATGCGCTCCTTCTTGGTGAGGTGCGACTCCTCGTTGGAGAGGATCTTCTCGATCTCCTTGAAGCGCTGGATCGACTTGCGGATGGTGCGGAAGTTCGTCATCGTCCCACCGAGCCAGCGGTGGTTCATGAAGAACATCCCGCAGCGCTCCGCTTCCTCGCGGATCGCGTCCTGCGCCTGGCGCTTGGTGCCGACGAAGAGCACGTTGCGGCCGCCGGCTGCGAGGTCGCGGATGAACTCGGCCGCGTCCTCGAAGTGGTGCAGGGTCTTCTGCAGGTCGACGATGTGGATCCCGTTCCGTTTGCCGAAGATGAACGGCTTCATCTTCGGGTTCCAGCGTCGCGTCTGGTGCCCGAAGTGGACGCCCGCCTCGAGCAGCTCCTTCATCTGAATCGTGGCCACGAAAACTCTCCCTTACCGCTTGGAGAACTGGAACCGCTTGCGGGCCTTCGGCTGACCGTACTTCTTGCGTTCAACCTTGCGCGCGTCGCGGGTCAGGAAGCCGACGCCCTTGAGCCGCGGCCGCAGCTCGCCGTTGAACTCGAGCAGGGCGCGCGAGATGCCGTGCCGGATCGCGCCGGCCTGGCCCGCCGGGCCGCCGCCGTCGACGTTGACCAGGATGTCGAACTTGTCGGCGGTCTCGGTCAGAAGCAGCGGCTGCCGGATCACCATCTTGAGCACGCGGTTCGGGAAGTAGTCATCGAAGTCGCGGTGGTTGACCACGATCTTGCCGCTCCCCGGCCGCAGGTACACGCGGGCGACCGAGGTCTTGCGCCGCCCGGTGCCGTAGTACTGGATCTCTGCCACGAGCTCCCCCTCTCAGATCACAGGCTGTGGGTCTTCGGCTGCTGCGCCTGGTGCGGGTGCTCGGGCCCGCCGTAGACCTTGAGCTTCTTCAGCAGCTTGCGGCCGAGCCGGTTCTTGGGCAGCATGCCCCACACCGCCGACTCGATCACCCGCTCCGGCCTGGTCGCGAGCCGCTCCCGCGCGGTCTCCGCCTTCAACGAGCCCGGACGCCCGGAGTGCCGGTAGTACACCTTGTCATCGAGCTTGGCTCCGGTCAGGCGCACGCGCTCGGCGTTGATCACCACCACGAAGTCCCCGGTGTCGAGGAAGGGCGTGAACTCCGGCTTGTGCTTGCCGCGCAGCAACCGGGCCGCCTCCGACGCGAGCCGACCGAGGATCTGGTCGGTGGCGTCGAGGACCAGCCAGTCGTGCGTTCTTTCATCGTCTTTCGGTACGTAACTCCGCATGATTCCCCATCCTCGCGCACCGGATCACGGCCCCCGTGGGCACAGGGGAAGAAGACTCTACCCAAGCAAACCGCTGCTGTCAAGGCATTCTGGGCCCCTTTGGTCGCCGCGGCGCCCGCGCCGTTCCCCGGCGCGGACGGGTCGGTGGGGCTCAGGCCGACCCGCCGTGCGGCGGCAGGCGCCGGGGGCTCCGGCCGGGGAGATCGGCAAGGGCGCCGGCGCCGAACCAGAAGTGCAGCGAGCGCGCGGTCGCCTGCAGGGTCAGGACCCGCAGGTCGAGCTCCGCCGGCAGCCAGCGCCGCAGGTCGACGACCACGATGCCCGGAGCCGGAAACACCGTCAGCAACGGGCTGAAGGCGGCCCGCAGCGCCACGGCCACCGCCGCCCTCGGCACCCGCACCGCGCCGAGGGCGCGCAGGCGCCGCAGGCGGAAGCCGAGATGGCGGTGGCGCAGCCGGATCTCGGCGAGCTCGAGACGGACGCGCGTCGGCACGCCCTTCCAGACCACCGCCGCTTCGACATCGATCGCGTCGCCGGCGCCGCGCAGCCGCAGGTTGCGGATGCGCCCGCCGGTGGCGAGCAGGGCCTCGAGGTGGCGCTCGACGGCGACGAGGTCGAGCACCAGGTGCAGCCCGTCCCAGCGCGCGAAGGGTGGCGACATGAGCCCGGAGGTCATCGGGGAACAGTATAGGGGAGCGTGGCGGAGCTATTTCGGATTTCGGATTTCGGATTTCGGATTTGTCGCCACCTCACCCCGCGGCACACCCCCGGCTTCCAGAGATGAGATCCGGGGTCGGAGATCCTGGCCACCTGCAATTCGCGCCGGGCCCGGCCCGCCGCGAATTGCAATGGGATACACTTTCGCCGCCATGGGCGACACCGCACGCCTGCTCGAGCTCGTCGATCGCTTTGCCGGCGCCCGCGTCGCCCTGCTCGGCGACCTCGTCCTCGACCGCTTCATCCTCGGCACCCCGAAGCGGATCTCGCGCGAGGCGCCGGTCATCATCCTCCGCCACGAGGCCCAGCGCGACATCCCGGGCGGCGGCGCCAACGCGCTCGCCAACATCGCGGCCCTCGGTGCGGCGGTGGCCGCCGTAGCCGCGGTCGGCGACGACGAGCCCGGCGCCGCCCTGCGCGCGGCCCTCGCGGCCCGCGGCGTCGACGACTCGGGCATCGTCTCCGCGCCTGGGTTCCGCACCCCCACCAAGGTCCGCATCCTGGGCGGCGGCCCGTCCTCGCTCAAGCACCAGGTCGCCCGCTACGACGTCGAGGACGTCCTCCCCGCCGATGGACCCTGGCGCGCCGAGCTCGAGAAGCGCCTCGCGACGGCGGTCGCCGGCGCCGACGCGGTCGCGATCTCCGACTACGGCTACGGCTGCGTGACGCCGGAGCGCGTGGCGGCGGTCCCGCCCGCGCCGCCCGGCCCGTGGCGCTGCCTCGACTCCCGCTACCGCATCGGCGCCTTTGCCGGCGTCGGCGGTGCGACGCCGAACCTCGAGGAGCTCGAGGCCTTCTGCGGGCGCCGACTCGGCTCCGATGCCGCGGTCGCCGCCGGCGCCGACGAGCTGCGGCGCGCGCTCGGCGCCCGCTTCGTGCTGGCGACCCGCGGCAACCGCGGCATGACGCTGGTCGAGGAGGGCAGCGCCCACCACATCCCGGTCTTCGGAAGCGACGAGGTCGCCGACGTCACCGGCGCCGGCGACACCGTGCTGGCGGTGCTGACCGTGGCCCTGGCCGCGGGCGCGTCGCCCCTCGAGGCCGCCCGGCTCGCCAACATCGCGGCCGGGCTGGTGGTCATGAAGCTCGGCACCGCCACGGTCACGGCGAGCGAGCTCGAAGCGGCCGTCGCCGCCGGCGGGTGGGCCGGTGACCGCGCCTGAGGGCAAGCTCCGCGACCTCGAGGAGCTGGCCCGCGAGTGCGCGGCCTGGAGCCGTCAGGGCCTCGTGGTCGTGCTCGTCAACGGCGCCTTCGACCTCCTGCACGTCGGCCACCTGCGCTACCTCGCCGGCGCGCGCGGGCTCGGCGACCGTCTGGTCGCGGCGGTCAACTCCGACCGCTCGGTGCGGGAGTCGAAGGGAGAGCTGCGTCCGATCATCCCCGAGGCCGAGCGGGTCGAGATCCTCTCCCACCTGTGGATGGTGGACCGGATCTGCCTCTTCGACGACGCGACCGTGGCTCGGGTCCTCGAGCTGCTCAAACCCGCGGTGCACGCCAAGGGCACCGACTACACGGTCGACTCCGTACCCGAGCGCGCGGTCGTCGCCTCCTACGGCGGCCGCACGGCCATCTGCGGCGATCCCAAGGACCACGCGACCACCGACCTCATCGGCATCATCCTGGAGCGCTTCGGTGGTTCAGACTGAGATCCGAATTCTCAATTTTGAATTATGAATTTTGAATTGATCGCCGCTCACGCACGACTTCGCCGGGAGGGTTGGGCGGGAATTCAAAATTCAAAATTCAAAATTCAAAATTGGGTGGAGGGGTGGTCGTGAGGGTCCTCCTCGTCCGCCTCTCCGCCCTCGGCGACATCGTCCACGCCTGGCCGCTGGCGACGGCGATCAGGGAGCTGGAGCCGCGACTGCACCTGAGCTGGGTCGTCGAGGAACCGCTCAAGGCCGTGGTCGACGGCCACCCAGCCGTCGACGCCGTGCTCACGGCCCGCACCCGCGCCTGGCGGCGGCGGCCCTTCGCGGCGGCCACCCGCGCCGAGATCGCGGTCCTGAGGAGCCGCCTGCACGAGCTGCAGCCGGACCTCGCGATCGACCCGCAGGGCACCCTCAAGTCGGCGGCGGTGTGCCGCGCGAGCGGCGCGCCGCGGCGGATCGGCCTGGCGCGGCCCTGGCGGCGCGAGCTCCTGGCCGGCCTCGCCTACACCGGGACGGTGGCCGGCGCGCCGGCCGGCGCGCACGTCGCGGCGACCAACCTCGAGCTGCTGCGCGCGCTCGGCACGACGCCGCCGCGGCTCGCGCCGCCCGACGGCTCGTGGCTCGCCCGTCGCGCCGCGGACCGCCGCCCGCCGGGCGCGTGGTCGGGCGGCCCCTACGCCGTGCTGCTGCCGGGCGCGGGGGGCGCTCACAAGCTCCTCGGCGAGGCGCAGCTGGCCGCGGTCGCGCGCGGGCTCGCCGGGCTCGGCCTCGCGGTCGTGGTCGCCTGGGGGCCGGGCGAGCGGGAGCGCGCGGCGCGGGTCGCCGAAGCGGCTGGCGCCGAGCTCGCGCCGCCCACCGACCTCGTCGAGCTGGCGGCGCTGCTCGCCGGCGCCGCGCTCGCGGTCGGCGGTGACACCGGCCCGGTCCACCTCGCGGCGAGCTTCGGGGTGCCGACCGTTGCCGTCTTCCTCGCCAGCGACCCGCGCCGCAACGGTCCCCTCGGCCCGGCGACGGCGGTGGTGTCGGGGGCCGGCGAGGCCGGGGCGGCGCCCTCCGCCTCGGCCCGCGCTCCCCGAGCCCGCGGGGTGGAGGCCGAAGGTATCGTCGCCGCCGCCCGCCGCCTCCTCGCGCGCTGAGGAGCCGCCGGGGGCGGCCGGTTCGCGATTCCCGCTCCTTTTCCTGTTTGTTACGATAGGAAGGACGCGCGTTCGTGCCGGCTCGGGCCGGCCGAGAATCACGCCCCACCAGGTGCTACAATTTTATTTGCATTCGGCGAGGGAATTGGACGGGATGTATGGCACTTAAAATCGGCGAGCTTCTCATCAAGGCGAAGCTGATCAACGAGCACCAGCTCGCGAAGGCGCTCGAGGAGCAGCGGGCCAGCGGGGGACGCCTCGGCGAGCATCTCGTCAACCTCGGATTCGTCACCGACGAGGACGTTTTGGACTGCCTTTCGCAGCAGTTCGGCGTGCCTTCAATCAACCTCAAACATTTCGACATCGACGAGGCGATCATCCGCCTCATTCCGGCCGACGTCGCGCGCAAGTACCAGTTCATTCCCGTGTCCAAGACCGGCGCCACCCTGACGGTCGCGATGACCGATCCGTCGAACGTTTTCGCGATGGACGACATCACCTTCATCACCGGCTACCGCGTCGAGCCGGTGGTGGCCTCCGAGGAGGCGCTGCGGGAGGCCATCGACAAGTACTACGGCACCAGCCACTCGATCGAGCTCAAGAAGGTGATGGAGGACCTGTCGACGGTGGACGAGGCCTCCCTGGAGCTCCTCGAGGAGGAGGACGAGCTCGACATCAAGGACCTCTCCGCAGGCGCCGACGAGGCGCCGGTGGTGCGCCTCGTGAACCTGATCCTCACCGATGCCTTGAAGCGCGGCGCCTCCGACATCCACATCGAGCCCTACGAGAAGACCTATCGCGTGCGCTTCCGCATCGACGGCGTGCTGTACGAGATCATGAACCCGCCGCTCAAGCTGCGCGACTCCATCGCGTCCCGCGTCAAGATCCTCTCCAAGCTCGACATCGCCGAAAAGAGGCTGCCGCAGGACGGCCGCATCAAGCTCAAGATGAAGTTCCAGGGCAAGGTCAAGGAGCTCGACTTCCGCGTCTCCACCCTGCCGACGCTGCACGGCGAGAAGATCGTCATGCGGCTGCTCGACAAGGACTCGCTGATGCTCGACATGACCAAGCTCGGCTTCGAAAAGTCGAGCCTGAAGAACTTCGAGGAAGCGATCTTCCAGCCTTACGGCATGGTGCTGGTGACCGGCCCGACCGGCTCCGGCAAGACCAACACCCTGTACTCGGCGATCTCGAGGATCAACTCCTCCGAGACCAACATCATGACCGCCGAGGACCCGGTCGAGTTCCAGCTCGTCGGCATCAACCAGGTGCAGATGAAGGAGTCGATCGGGCTCAACTTCGCAGCCGCCCTGCGCTCCTTCCTGCGCCAGGACCCCAACATCATCCTGGTCGGCGAGATCCGCGACTTCGAGACCGCCGAGATCGCGATCAAGGCCGCGCTGACCGGCCACCTCGTGCTCTCCACCCTGCACACCAACGACGCGCCGTCGTCCATCAATCGCCTGATGAACATGGGCATCGAGCCGTTCCTGGTCGCGACCTCGGTCAACCTGGTGGTCGCGCAGCGGCTGATCCGGCGCGTCTGCGAGAAGTGCAAGCAGCCCGAGGACGTGCCCGTGCAGGCCCTCCTCAACGTCGGCTTCTCGGAGTCCGAGGCCCCCAACGTGCAGATCTACCGCGGCCGCGGCTGCGACGAGTGCAACCAGCGCGGCTACAAGGGCCGGATCGGCATCTACGAGGTCATGGTGGTCTCGGAGGATGTGCGCGAGCTCATCCTGTCCGGCGCGTCGGCGGTCGAGCTCCGCCGCAAGGCGGTAGAGGAAGGTATGATCAGTTTGAGGCAATCGGGGCTGCAGAAGATCCGCGAAGGCATCACCACCATCGAAGAGGTGGTGCGCGAGTCGGTCCTGTAGACGGGGGGGAAGGTTCATGACCGTCAGCCTGCACCAGCTGCTCAAGACCATGGTCGAGAAGGGCGGCACCGACCTCCACATCACCACCAACTCGCCCCCGATCATCCGGGTCGACGGGACTCTCGTCACCCTGTCGCACCCGCCGATGACCGCCGTCGACACCAAGAAGCTCGCCTACTCGGTGCTCACCGACGCCCAGAAGCACCGCTTCGAGGAGAACCTCGAGCTCGACATCTCGTTCGGCGTCAAGGGCCTGGCTCGGTTCCGCGCCAACATCTTCATGCAGCGCGGGGCGGTGGGCGGCGCTTTCCGGCGCATTCCGTACGAGATCCTCGGCTTCCGCGAGCTCGGCCTGCCGCCGTCGGTGGAGGCGCTGTGCAGCCGGCCGCGCGGTCTGGTGCTGGTGACCGGGCCCACCGGCTCCGGCAAGTCGACGACCCTGGCGGCGATGATCGACAAGATCAACCGCGAGAACGCCCTCCACATCCTGACCATCGAGGACCCGGTCGAGTACCTGCACTCGCACAAGAAGTGCATGGTCAACCAGCGCGAGCTGCACGCCGACACCCACAGCTTCCCGAACGCGCTGCGCTCCGTGCTGCGCGAGGACCCCGACGTGGTGCTGATCGGCGAGATGCGCGACCTCGAGACCATCGAGTCCGCCCTGCGCATCGCCGAGACCGGCCACCTCACCTTCGCCACCCTGCACACCAACTCGGCGCCGCAGACCATCAACCGCATCGTCGACGTCTTCCCGGAGCACCAGCAGTCGCAGATCCGGGCCCAGCTCAGCCTCGTCCTCGAGGGCATCATCTGCCAGTCGCTGCTGAAGCGCGCCTCGGGCAAGGGCCGCGCGCTGTGCTGCGAGATCCTGATCCCCAACTCCGCGATCCGAAACCTCATCCGCGAGGACAAGATCCACCAGATCTACTCGATGATGCAGGCCGGCCAGATCAAGCACGGCATGCAGACCTTCAACCAGGGGCTGGCCACGCTGTACCACAAGCGGATGATCTCCCTCCAGACGGCGCTCTCCTACAGCTCCTACCCCGACGAGCTGCAGGACATGATCAACCGGGGCGTCGGCGCGGTCGCCCCGGCCCCGGAGGCGCGGAAAGCAGGAAGGAGCTGAGATGCCCAGCTACGAATGGAAGGGTCGGGACCGCAACGGCGCCACGCAGACCGGGGTCCTGATCGGCGACAGCAAGGACGCCGTCATCGCCGCCCTCCGCCGCCAGCAGATCGTCGTCACGACGGTCAAGGAGAAGGGCAAGGAGATCGCGCTGCCCAAGTTCGGCGGCGGCATCAAGGCGAAGTCGATCGCGGTCTTCACCCGCCAGTTCTCGGTCATGATCGACGCCGGCCTGCCCCTCGTGCAGTGCCTCGACATCCTCGGGCAGCAGCAGGACAACAAGGCCTTCCAGAAGGTCCTCCTGCAGATCCGCCAGGACGTCGAGGGCGGCTCTTCGCTGGCCGAAGCCATGCGCAAGCACCCGCAGGCCTTCGACGACCTCTACGTCAACATGGTCGCGGCCGGTGAGGCGGGCGGTATCCTCGACACCATCCTGCAGCGGCTCGCCGTCTACATCGAGAAGAACGTCAAGCTCAAGTCCCAGGTCAAGTCCGCCTTGGTCTACCCGGCCTCGGTGATCACCATCGCCGTGGTCGTGGTGTACGTGATCCTGTGGAAGGTCATTCCGGTGTTCGCGACCCTCTTCGAGGGCCTCGGCGGCCAGCTGCCCTTCCTCACCCGGGTCATCGTCAACGTCTCGCGCTTCATCGGCAACTTCTGGTGGCTGATCTTCATCGTCGTCTTCGCTGCCGGGTTCGGCCTGCGCCAGTACTACCGGACCGAGGCCGGGCGGTACCAGATCGACAAGATCATGCTCAAGTCGCCGGTCTTCGGCTTGCT
Source organism: Thermoanaerobaculales bacterium (assembly GCA_025456385.1). GTDB lineage: Bacteria > Acidobacteriota > Thermoanaerobaculia > Thermoanaerobaculales > Sulfomarinibacteraceae > Sulfomarinibacter. Next base: position 12,881 of record JALOKS010000029.1, read on the forward strand.
GCTGCGCAAGATCGCGGTCGCCCGCTTCTGCCGCACCCTCGGCACCCTCCTGAGCTCCGGCGTCGCGATCCTCGAGTCCCTCGACATCACCGCCCGCACCGCGGGCAACGCGGTCATCGAGGAGGCGATCCTCCGGGTCCGCAAGGAGGTCGAGGAGGGCAAGACCATCGCCGAGCCGCTGACCCGCTCCGAGCAGTTTCCGCCCATGGTCTGCCAGATGATCTCGGTCGGCGAGCAGACCGGCGCCATGGACACGATGCTGTCGAAGATCGCGGACTTCTACGAGGACGAGGTCGACGCCGCGGTCGAGGGCATGATGTCCCTGATCGAGCCGGTCATCATCGCGTTCCTCGGCGTCATCATCGGCACCATCGTGGTCGCCATGTACCTGCCGATGTTCTCCCTCATCAGCCAGATCGGCTGATGACCCGGCGGTCGTCGATGACCGGCCTGCTGCGTGAGCGCGCCGCAGCGCAGGCCCTGCTGTCTCCGTCGCCGAAGGCGCTGCGGTGGCTGATCGGCCTCCGCCTCGTCGTCGTGTCGACGCTCTTTCTCGGCATCCTCCTGATCCAGTTCAACAGCGAGCGGATCCTGCCGCTGCGCAACTTCTACGGCCTCATCCTGCTCAGCTTCGGGCTCTCGCTCGTCTACCTGGTCCTGTACGCACGGCGCTTCCCGCCGCAGCTGCAGACCTGGGTGCAGCTGATCGGCGACATCGTCGTGGTCACCGGTTTCGTGTACGTCACGGGCGGGCTCTACTCGCCGTTCTCGTTCCTTTACCTGACCGTGATCGCAGTCGCGGCGATGCTGATGCGCGGCGGCGGCCTGATCTTCGCCGGCCTGTCGGCGGTTGCTTACGGCCTCCTGGTCGACCTGATGGTCTTCGCGGTGCTGCCGATGCCGCAGACTCTGAGCGGGCTCCAGGTCGCGGTTTCGACCTCGCGGGTGCTGATCCAGCTGCTGACCAACGTCGTCGGCTTCGTGCTCGTCGCGGTGCTCGTCTCCTACCTCGGCGAGTCGCTGCGCAGCGCCACCACGCGGCTGCGCGAGGAGACCGAGCGGACGCGGCAGTTCGTGGCCCTCACCGACCACGTCGTGCGCTCGGTGGGCGCGGGCATCATCGCGACCGACCTCGAGCTCAAGGTTCTCCACCTCAACCCGGCCGGCGCGCGGATGCTCGCGATCGGCGACGGCGAGGCGGCGACCGGCTCGGGGCTCGACGAGATCATGCCCCTCACCGACCAGAACTGGGGTCTGCTGACCGCCCGCGCGCTCGACCGCAAGGTGATGCGCCTGGAGGGCACCGCGGCGGCGAGCGGCGTCCGCTTCGGCCTCACGGTGGGGCCCCTGACGGACGAGGTGGAGCGCGTCGTCGGCTTCATCGTCACCTTCCAGGATCTCTCGGAGATCAAAGTCGAGGCCGAACGGCAGCGCCTGCAGGAGCGCATGGCCGCGGTCGGCGAGCTCGCCGCCCGCATGGCCCACGAGATCAAGAACCCGCTGGCCTCGATCTCCGGCTCGGCCCAGGTGCTCGCGGCGGGCGGCAGCTTCGACGACAAGGGGCGGCGCCTGCTCCACATCCTGGTCGACGAGTCGCGCCGCCTGTCGGGGATCCTCGACGGCTTCCTCGCCTACACGCGGCCCAAGCGCAGCGACTTCACGCCCTGCGACGTCAGCGTCATGCTGCGGGACTGCATCGCCCTGCTCGGGCGCTCCGACGAGCACCGCGACGGCCATCGCATCCGCCTCGAGATGCCCGACAGCCTGGTCCTCGAGGGCGAGGAGCAGCTGCTGCGGCAGATCTTCTGGAACCTGTCGCGCAACGCCCTGCAGGCCATGCCCGACGGTGGCGAGCTGACGATCGCCGGCGAGCGCCGCGGCGGCTCGGTCGTGCTGCGCTGGCGCGACAGCGGCACCGGCATGACGGAGGACGTGCGGCGGCAGGCCTTCGAGCCCTTCGTCACCACCCGGCCCGGCGGCACCGGCCTCGGCCTGGCGGTGGTCTACGCCGCGGTTGCCGAGCACGGGGGAACGGTCGCCATCGACAGCGCGCCCGGGCGAGGCACGATCGTGACCGTCGAGCTGCCGGTGCACAGGGAAGCGGCATGAGCGCCGGCCACATCCTGGTCGTCGACGACGAGCACTCGCTGCGCGAGTTCCTGACCATCCTCCTCGAGGAGGAGGGCTACGAGGTTTCGACCGCCGACTCGGTGGCGAGCGGGATCGCGCGGCTTCAGGACCGCAGCTACGACGTCGTGATGTGCGACCTCAAGCTGCCCGACGGCAGCGGCCTCGAGGTCCTGGCCGACGCACGCCGCCGGCAGGTCGCCGCGCCCTTCATCATCATCACCGCGCACACCACGCCGCAGCACGCCCTCGAGGCGCTGCGGGCCGGGGCCGCCGAGTACCTGTCGAAGCCCTTCAACGTCGACGACCTCAAGCTCATCCTGACCAAGCTCCTGGGCTCGGCCGCCGCGAATGCCGAGGAGCGGCGGGAGGTCCCGAACTTCATCGGCTCGAGCCCGGCCATCCGGCGCATCCTCGACATGGTGCCGCGGCTCGCGGCGACCCCTTCGACGGTCTTCATCACCGGCGAGAGCGGCACCGGCAAGGAGCTCCTGGCGCAGGCGATCCACGCGTTCTCCGCCAACGCCAACGGACCCTTCCTGAGCGTCAACTGCGGCGCCCTGCCCGAGGGTCTCCTGGAGTCCGAGCTGTTCGGGCACGTCCGAGGCTCCTTCACGGGAGCGATCCGCGACAACAAGGGCATGTTCGTCGACGCCGAGGGCGGCACCCTGCTGCTCGACGAGGTCGGCGAGCTGACGCCGCTGATGCAGGTCAAGCTGCTGCGCGTCCTGCAGGAGCGGAGGGTGCGCCCGGTGGGGGCGACCCGCGAGGTGCCGGTCAACGTGCGCGTGCTCGCCGCCACCAACCGCGACCTCGAGCAGGCGGTGCGGGACGGCGGCTTCCGCGAGGACCTGTTCTACCGCCTCAACGTCCTGCACCTGCACCTGCCGCCGCTGCGCCAACGCATCGAGGACCTCCCCGAGCTCGCCCGCCACTTCGTCGAGCGCACCTGCGCCGCTTTCGGCCGCCCTCCCAAGCGACTGACCCCGGATGCGCTGCGGGTCCTCCAGGCCTACCCCTGGCCCGGCAACGTCCGCGAGCTGGAGAACGTCATCGAGCGCACGGTCGCCCTCGAGGCCTCCGAGCTGATCACCTCCGGCAGCCTCCCGGAGCACCTGCGCGGCGCCACCCCCGGCTTCCGGCCCGACGCTGCCGGCCTGCCCGAGGAGGGGCTCGACATCGAGGAGTACCTCGACAACATGCGCCGCACGCTGATGCTCCGGGCCCTCGAGCAGACGGGCGGCCAGCAGAAGAAGGCCTCTGAGCTGCTGCGCATGTCCTACCGGGCGTTCCGCTATCATGCCGAGAAGCTCGGCATCGCCCGCGACGAGTGAGCCGTCGGGCCTCCGAGCCGGAGTACGTATGCACCCAGAAACCCGCGAATCGATTCCGGCCCGGCGGCGGTGCGCCGCCCTGCTGCTCGCCGCCCTCGCCGCCCTCGGCTGCAACCAGACGCCGCCCGGCGCCTCGCCGGCGCCGAGGTCGCGGACGGCCTGATGTACCGGCCGTCGTTGCCCGCCGACCGTGGCATGCTCTTCGTCTTCGCCGAGGAGCGCTACCCCTCGTTCTGGATGAAGAACACCCTGATCCCGCTCGATCTCGTGTTCCTCGACACCGCCGGGGTGGTCGTGGACGTGGTCGAGAACGCCCCACCCTGCGCGGGCGACCCCTGCCCCACCTACTCGCCGCAGGCGCCGGCGCGAGCCGTCCTCGAGATC
>JALOKS010000479.1 GCA_025456385.1 Thermoanaerobaculales bacterium
GCCGAGGCTGCCCCCGCCGAGCGCCTGCTGGCCCGCGAGCCGCGGCCACGACATCGCCGCGAGGCCGGCGGCGACGAAGACCGCGAGCGGCAGCAGCTTGCCGACGACCAGGACGACCGCGGTGTTGACCCCGGAGCGTACGCCGACGATGTTGATCGCGGTCAGCGCCAGCATCGGCAGGGCGATGGCGAGCGCGCGCCCGACGCCGTCGCCGGTGCCGGGCAGGAGGTAGCCGAGCGCGATCGCGAAGCCCACCGACAGCGAGGCCAGCGAGGCCACCCGCGCGAGCCAGGCCATCCAGCCGACCTCGAAGCCGAGCAGCGGACCGAATGCCTCGCGGGCGTAGAGGTAGGCGCTGCCCGGCTCCTCGAAGTGGCTCGCCGCCTCGGCGAAGCAGAGCACGATCAACAGCACCGCGAACCCCGCCGCGACCACCGCGGCCAGGCTCCACGGCCCGAGCAGTGCGGCCGCCGCCGCCGGCAGCAGGTACACCCCGCTGCCGACCACGTCGTTGAGCGCCAGGGCGACGATCTGCCAGCGCGTCGCGACCCGCTTCAGGTCGGTCATGCGGGCGCCACGCTAGCACGCCGAACTCATCCGGAAAGCCATGGGACGGGCACGGGTCCGCACGATGCGTGGAGAATCAGCTCCTCGTGCATGACCGGATGACCCGGGCGCAGCGGTGCTACAGTCCCCGACAGGAAGGTCGACACCATGAAGCCCAACACCCGCCTCGAGCCCGGCCTCGTCGACAACCAGCACGAGTTCAACGACCCATTCTTCGGCCGCTTCACGCTGCGGCCGGCGCCGACGCCGCTCGAGCTCGCGCCGGGCCTCGCCAAGACCTACTCCTTCCCGACCTTCTACGCGGACGTCGGCTGCGCGATCGCCATCCTCCTCTGCGACTACCGGCGGGCCCAGGCGCTGATGCCCCACCCCTCGCTGCGGCCGGTGCGCATGCCCCGGGGCCGCGCGGTCGTGCTGCTCTCCTGCTACCAGTACCGCAAGGTCCTCGGCCTCGCGCCCTACAACGAGATCGCGATGACCATCCCGGTCATGGCCGGCCGCCAGGGACCGCCGCTGCTGCCCCTGCTCATGGACCTGGAGGGCAAGGGCTACTTCGTGTTCTCGATGCCGGTCACCTCGCTCGAGAACCAGATCCGGGGCACCCGCATCTGGGGCCTGCCGAAGCTCGTCGAGGAGATCGAGATCACGACCGACGACGGCCGCTGCACCACCGTCGCCCGTGACGCCGACGGCGAGGCCTACCTCGAGCTCACGGTCCCCACCACCGGCAAGCCGAAGCACTTCGACGAAACCGGCATCCTCTACACCCTGCGCGAGGGCCGCCTCCTCCGCAGCCGGACCTGCTTCGCGGGCGACTTCCAGGTTCGCACCGATCTCCCGGCCAGGCCGTGCTCAAGCTCGGCCGCTCCCCGCGCGCCGACGCGCTGCGCGCGCTCGCGATCGAGGACGTCCCCTTCCAGCTCCGCTACTGCCCGAGCCTGAGCAGCTGCTTCGACCTGCCGCTCGAAGATGCCTCCCCCTCCTGAGGGCTGTCCCGAATCCGCACAACCCGCCACCGCCGGCAGCCGCCGAAGCGCCGGATTCCCTGGCACCTGCCTTGCAATGTGCCCTCCGGCGGGAGGCCCTGCATGCCCTACTGGATCTTCGAGAACGGCGCGGTCAGCGGCCCGATGCGGGCGATCGATGTCCTGCGCCGCGCCAGCGGCTCGACGCTGATCAGCGACGGCCAACAGTGGTTCTCCCTCGACGACGACACGAGCGAGGACGACACCCCCACGCCGGCCGGCGGCACCGCACGCCCCGACCGGGTCGTGATCCGGACCCAGTTCAGCTGAGCCGACCCGTCCGCACTACACTTCCGGCATGACCCTGGTTGCCGGCGCCGACCTCGCGAAGGGGCAGTGGGCGGTGGTCGTCCTCGCGGACGGGCGCTTCCAGCGGGCACTCCGTGCCGCGTCTCTGATCCAGCTCCACCCCCAGGCGCGCGGCTTCGCCCTCCTCGGCGTCGACATCCCCATCGGCCTGCCCGAGGCCGGCACCGACTGGCCGCGGCCGGCCGACCTCGAGGCGCGGGCGCTGCTCGGCCGGCGCCGCGCAACCATCTTTCTGACGCCGCCGCGGCCGGTCATGCTCTGCCAGGACTACGCCGCTGCCAACCGCAGGCACGTCGAGCTCACGGACAAGGGCCTGTCGCGCCAGACCTGGGGGCTACGCGACGGCATCGTCCAGGCCGCCGACCTCACGGAGAAGGGCGCGGCCCTGGTCGAGGTCCACCCCGAGCTGAGCTTCCGCGCCATGAAGGGCGCGCCGGTCCTCGCGCCCAAGACGAGCTGGAGCGGCCAGATGGAGCGGCGGGCGCTGCTCCGCGCCCAGGGCATCGAGCTCCCTGACGAGCCCGGCGACGCCGGGCTCGCGGCGCCGGACGACCTCCTCGACGCCGCCGCCGCGGCGTGGAGCGCCTGGCGCGTGGCGCGCGGCACGGCGCAGGTCGTGCCGGCCGGGGCCGCGGGCTGCGGCGTGGAGCAGCGCGGCGTCATCTGGTACTGACCGGATCCGGCTTCCGGCACGATTCTCGGCTCACCGCGGTCTTGACGCCTTCGCCCGCCTCGACCCAGAATCTCCCTATGAGCGAGCGACGCGACTACGGCGCCCTCGAGGCTTCCGAGCTCTTCTGCCCCACGTGCCGGACCGCGCGGCCGGTGCGGCGGCACCTGCTGCTGGTG
>JALOKS010000229.1 GCA_025456385.1 Thermoanaerobaculales bacterium
CGGCTGAGGCCTGAGACGTCCGCCACGACCCGCTCGTCTGCCGCGAGGCCGTCGACGATCTCGAGCGACCCGTTGCTGCGGCGGCCGAGCTGGACCGTGCGGAAGGCGATCGCGCCGTCCTCGACCATCAGCACCTGCGGCAGGTCCGAGGTGGCGACGGCCGCCGCCGGCAGCCACAGGGTGCTCCGGGGCTCCGGCGCGCTGAAGGTCACGGTCGCGAACATCCCCGGTTTCATGCTGCCGTCGTTGGCGGCGGTGCCCACGATCTCGAAGGAGCGGCTCGCCTCCTCGACCGCCGGCTGCACGCTGTACACCCGCGCCTCGTGCACGGCGCCGCCGACACCGACCCTGAAGTTGAAGGTCTCGAGGCCGGTGAGCCGGCGGGCCCAGGCCTCGGGCACCCGAGCCGCCACCTTGACCTTGGCGCCGGTGGCGAGCTCGAACAGCCCGACCCCGACCTCGGCCCACTGGCCGGCCGCCGCGTGCCGTTGGGTGATGGCGCCGGCCGCCGGCGCCCGCACCACACTGCGATCGAAGTTGCGCTGCGCGAGAGCGAGCGCCGCTTCGGCGGCCGCCAGCCGAGCCGCCGCCTGGTCGTTCGCGGCAATCGCCTGGTCGAAGGCCGCCTGCGAGATGGTCTCGTCGGAGCGCAGGTCGCGCTTGCGCTCGAGCTCCTTGCCGGTGAGGGCAAAGTCGGCCCGCGCAGCGGCCAGGTTCGCCTCGGCCTGCTGGAGGTAAATCTGAAAGGTCGCGCGGTCGACCTCGGCGAGCGGTGCGCCGGCGGCCACGCGGTCGCCGACCTCGACCAGCACGCGGTCGACCTTGCCGGCCACCTCCGACGATACGGTGACGGTGTCGAAGGCTCGGATCTCGCCCACCAGCTCGACGGTGGGCCGTTCCTCGCGCAGCTCGGGCGCGATCAAGCGCACCTCGCGCGGGGCGAGGGCCTGTTCGAGCGCCTGGGCGGCGGCCTGCGGGTCGTCCGCGGCCCCACCGTGGCAGCCGGCGAGGCAGGCCGCGAGCGGCAGTGCAAGGATGATGTGAATGCGGCGGCTGGGGCTCGTCATGGTCGTCACTCCTGAGTCTCTTCTGTGATCTGGGTGGGATCGAGGTCCGGCAGCGGCGGCAGGCCCACAGCGTAGCGCAGGGAGATCGCCTGCAGCTCGCGCTGGGCGCGGGCGACGATCTGGGCGGTCTCGGCGTCGGTGGCCTCGGCGGTGGCCGCGAGGAGGTCGGTGGTGGAGGCCTCGCCGGCCTCGTAGGCCCTCTCGACCTGGCGGTAGGCGAGGCGTGAGGCCTCCGAGCGCTCCCCGGAGGCCTCGAGCACCGCGCTCGCCGCGTCGTAGCCGAGGCGGGACGAATCGACCTGGTCGTTGATGGTGCGGCGGACGGTCTGCTCGAGCAGCTCCACCTCGCGCAGGTCCTCCTTGGCCCTCGCGACCCGCGCCTTGGTCAGCCCGCCGTCGTAGATCGGCACCTTGAGGTTGAGAGACAGCGACATCCAGTCGTTGGCCGGGAAGCCGGCCTTCTGCTGGAAGTACTGCGCCGCCGCCTCGAGCTCCGGGTACCACGCGCCGCGCTCGACCTTGACGTAGAGCCCGGCCGCCTCGAGCTGGTGGACAAGAGCCTGCATCTCCAGGCGCTGCTCGAGGGCGCTGCTGCTGAGCTCGTCCGCGCTGCCGGTCGGGACCGGGATCGGGCCGGGGGGTCGCAGCTCGCCGATCGCGGGCCGCCCCACCAGCCGGGCGAGGCGGTTGCGCGCGAGGTCGGCGTCCCCGGTCGCGACGACCAGCGCCTGCCGGGCCGCTGCGACCTGGGCGCGCAGCCGGGCGACATCGGCGACCGTGACCTCGCCGACCTCGAAGCGGCGCTCGGTCACCTTGAGCTGGCTCTCGTTCTCGCGGAGGACGACCTTGCGGACCTCGACCCACTCCGCGAGCGCGATCGCGTTGTAGAACGCCGTCGCCACCTGCAGCGTGAGGTCGTTGACGGTCGTCGCACGGTCGAGCTCGGCGATGTCCCGGTTGAGCCTCGCGATGTCGCGCGCCCGCCAGTCGCGGAGACCGTAGAACAGGGTCTGCCGCAGGTCCACGCTGCCGCTCCAGTCCTGCGCCGGGCGGATGACGAAGCTCTCGCCCTCCGAGAGCTCGATCACCTGCTCGTCGGCGTAGAAGGTGTAGGCGCCGCTGAGGTCGAGCCGCGGCAGCAGGGCCGATGAGACGAGCGAGATATCGGCGTCGGCGCGCCTGAGATTGCTCTCGGCGAGCTGCACCGCCTCGTGGGTCGCGATCGCCTCCAGCACCAGCTCGCGGAGCGTCGCCGGCGCCGGCGCCGGCGATTGCGCGATAGCGAGGGCTGCAGCGCCTGACAGGATGACGACGGACGTCGCGAGCAGGGCTCGCGAGATGCTTCGAGCCATGGGCACCCTCCGTTGAACCACAGATACGCCGGTCCCGGTCGTCGGTTGCGCGGCCCGCATCATGCGGGCTCCGCGCTGAGGCTGTCGTAGAGCAGGCGGGCGAAGCTCTCGGTGACCGCCCGGGCGTCGATCGACGGGTCGAAGTAGGTCTGGATGCCGAGCCCGTCGACCGCCGCGATCACGGTCGCGGCCACGGCCTCGGCATCGACGTCCGAGCGGAACGCGCCGCGTTGCTGGCCGCCCTTGATGAAATCGCTCACCATGCCGCGGAACAGGTGATAGGTCGCGATCACCGCCTCGCGGTGCCGCGCCTCGAGGCCGGTGCCGCGCGAGACGGCCCAGAAGTCGAGGAGCACCGGCTGCAGCTCGACCTGCTCGGTGACGACCTCGGCGCCGAGCCGCAGGAGGTTGAAGAGCTGCTCCTCGATCGGCTCGTCCCCGCCGAGCACCATCCGCATGCGAACGGTGATGTCGTGGTTGAGGAGCTCGAAAACCGCGAACAGCAGCTCCTCCTTGGAGCCGAAGTACTCGTAGACCGTGCCCTTGCCGACGCCGGCGCGGAACGCGATGTCGGCGACCCGGGTCGCGGCGTAGCCCTTTTCGGCGAAGACGCGGGCGGCCGACTCGACGAGCAGCGAACGCTTGCTGGCACGGTCGCTCGGGCTGAAGATCATTCCGACTCCAGGGACTGACCGACCGGTCGGTCAGTGGGCCGGAACCTTAGACCCCCGCCCGCGCTTTGTCAAGGCCGAGGCTCACACCCGGCGCTGCCGCCAGCGGCCGCGACGGAACACGAGCAGGCCGACGACGGCGATCAGGGACTCGGCGAGAGTGATGGCCGCGAAGACCCCGACCGGCCCGAGCCCGGCGGAGTGTGCGAGCAGGTGTGCGAGCGGGAGCTGGAAGAACCAGTAGCAGAGGAGGTTGATCACGGTCGGGGTGTAGGTGTCGCCGGCGCCGTTGAAGGCCTGCACCACGACCATGCCCCAGGCGTAGAAGGGGTAGCCGAGCGACACCCAGACGAGGCAGGAGACGCCCAGGCGCACGACCTCCGGGTCGGGCGAGAAGACGCGGATCAGAGGCCCGGCGCCGGCGATGAAGAGGATCGCGACCCCGAGCAGGAAGACCATGTTGTAGAGCCCTGCGCGCCACACAGAGGCCTCGGCGCGCTCCGGTTGGCCGGCGCCGAGGTTCTGGCCGACCAGGGTCGCGGCGGCGTTGGCGAGACCCCAGGAGGGGAGGACCGCGAAGACCACCAGGCGGATGGCGATGGTGTACCCGGCCACCGCCGCCGCCCCGAAGCCGCCGACGATCCACACCAGCACCACCCAGCTCGTGGTGCCGATCAGCAGCTGCAGGATGCCGCCCACCGACAGCCGGACGAGGCGCAGGATGAGGCCCGCGCGCGGCACCAGGTCCGGCCAGCGCACGCGGATGCGGTTTCCGCCCCGGAACAGCAGCCAGAGCTGGAAGGCGACGCCGACGCCGCGGCCGATGGTGGTCGCGACCGCCGCGCCGGCGATGCCCATCTCCGGGAAGGGCCCGAGGCCGAAGATCAGGCAGGGGTCGAGCACGATGTTCACGAGGTTGGCCATCCACAGCACGCGCATGGCGATGGCGGCGTCGCCGGCGCCGCGGAAGACCGCGTTCAGGAGGAAGATGAGCATGATCGTGCTCGAGCCGCCGAAGAGCACCCGGGTGTAGCCGTGGCCCGAGGCCACGAGCTCCGGCGAGCCCCCCATCAGCGCGAGCAGCTCCTCGGCGAAGAGGAAGCCGGGAACGGCGACGGCCAGGGACATCAGAAGTCCGAGCACCATCGACTGTGCAGCGGCGACCCCGGCGGCCTCGGCGTCGCGCTCCCCGATCCGTCGCGCCACCATCGCGGTGGTCGCCATGCCGGCGCCGATGGCGACCGCGTAGAGCAGCGAGATCATCGCTTCGGTCAGCCCGACCGTGGCCACCGCGTCGGTGCCGAGGCGGGAGACGAAGAACGCGTCGGTGAGGGCGAGGACCGACTCCATCGCCATCTCCAGCACCATGGGGATGGCGAGCAGGACGACGGCGCGGCCGACCGGGCCCGAGGTGAAGTCGAGCTCCCGCCCGGCGAGCGCCTGTTTGACGGTCGCCCACGCCCCGCCCGGGGCCGTCGCGGTCTCGCGCGGGTCGGAGCCCGGCTCGTCGCCGACCATGGGGGGTACGATACGCGATCCGGCCCGGGAGGTTCCGGAGCCCGGCGCGCCCGGCGGGGGGGTGCGCCGCGCCGGGAACACCCCGGCCGGCCGGCGCGTATCCTGGCTCGGGAGGTCCGCTCATGGCAGGAACAACCTCGAAGGTGCTCGCCGGCTGCGCCCTCGGCTGCCT
>JALOKS010000230.1 GCA_025456385.1 Thermoanaerobaculales bacterium
GGATCACCGCTCCGCGCTCGCGCTTCAAACGCTCGATCGCCACGATCTCCTGGGCGTACGCCGCCCACTCCGGCTCCGGGATCAGGTGCCGGAGGCGGGTGTAGATCGGCGCCGTCGCCGCCATCGCCTCGCGCAGGGAAGGTCGCTGACGGTCCGCCGAGCTTGGTGCAGGTTCTGCCATCGTCGTTCCTTTTGCTCATACTGAGCATTTCTGAGTCCAACAGAAGGCCGGCTTGCCGGCTCGATGGTTATGCTAATGCTGAGCATATGAGTTGTCAAGGGGTCCCCGGGGACCTGCCGGAGGAGAGTTCAGCGGCGGGAGGCGGGAAGGCCGACCCCGGGCGCGGGGCGCTCGAGCAGGACCTCGCGGCGGAAGCGGAAGAGCGCGGCCGGCCGGCCGCCGGTGCGGGGCTCGAGGCCGCCGGTCGCCTCGACGAGGCCGCCCTGCCCGACCAGGCGGCGGAAGTTCTGCTTGTGGAGCTCGACGCCCGCCAGCGCCTCGACCGCCTGCTGCAGCCGCAGCAGGGTGAACTCCTCGGGCACCAGCTCGAAGATCACCGGCCGGTAGCGGATCTTGGCCCGGATCCGGCCGAGCGCCGCCGCCAGGATGCGGCGGTGGTCGAAGGCCATCTCGGGCCCGGTCGCGGCGGCGAGCGCACCCTGCCCCACCCCGGCGGGCGCCGGGGCCGCCTCCCGAGCCGCCTCCGCCACCTGGCCGAGCTCGAACAGGAGCTCGTAGCGCTCGAGGACCCGCTCGCCGTCCCACGGCCCCCCCGCGGTCGCGAAACCCACCGCGGCCCGCACCCGCCGGTGGTGCCGCGCGGCCGGGTTCACGGCCGCCTCGATCCAACGCCCCAGGGCCGGGGCGATGTGCTCGTCGATGAGCCTGGGCCGGCCGCCCCGCCAGTCCTCCCAGGGAAAGAAGCGGTACACCGAGCGCCAGCGCGCGGCGAGGCCCTGAGTGGGCTGGCTCTCGCCCACCAGCGCCAGATAGGCGACCGACATCACGCGCGGCCCGCCCCCCTGCTCGCGCGGGTCGCGGAAGCGGTCGCCGAAGGTGTAGAGCTGCTCGACGTAGCCGAGCTCGAGGCCGGTGGTGGTGCGGACCCAGCGGCGGAGAGCGAGCTCGAGGGTGCGGTCGCCCGCGGGATCGAGCGGGCCGGTCGGCAGGGCGTCCAGCAGGCGGCCGCCCCCGCCCTCGCGGCCGCGGAGCCCGCCCTCGATCGGCGCGCCCTCCGGCAGCGACACGGTCAGCACCCGTGGCTGGCCTTCGGTGAGGGCGATGATCACGGCGTTGAGGCCGACCACGATCGACGGCGCTGGTCCGGGCATCGCGCTCATGGTGGGGCCTGGCGGCGCCAAAATCAAACCTCACTCGGCCCGCAGGGCTTCCACCGGGTCGAGCGCCGCCGCCCGGCGCGCCGGAGCCACGCCGCTGACGACACCCACCAGCACGCAGACGGCGAAGGCCGCGGCCACCGCGAGCGCCGGCGTGCTCAAGGGCAGGCCCGGAACGAGCGCACGGCTGAGGCCGATGACGGCAAGGCCGGCGGCGAGGCCGAGCGCGCCGCCGGCCGCCGCGAGCACCACCGACTCCGCGAGGAAGAGGCCCTGCACGGTCCGCCGCGACACCCCGAGCGCCCGCAGCAGACCGATCTCGTTGGTCCGCTCGTGGACCGAGATCCACATGATGGTGAGGATCCCCATCGCGCCCACCAGCAGCGAAACCCCGGCGATGCCGGACACGGCGATCGTGATCATGCCGATGATCGTGTTGAAGGTCTCGAGCATCTCCGTCTGGGTGTTGATGGTGAAGTCCTCCTCGCCCCGGTGGCGGGACCTGAGGACCGCCCGCACGCCGTCCACGACCTCCGGGATGACCTCGGTGCCGGCCGCGACGAGGTCGATCTCCATCAGCTCGTCGGCGTCGAAGAGATCCATCGCCGAGGCGACCGGGATGAAGGCGGTGTCGTCGAGATCGAAGCCGAGCAGCTGCCCCTTGGGCTCCATCACGCCGACGACGAGGAAGGACGCGCCGCCGATGCGCACCCGCCGCCCGAGCGGCGAGGCCTCGGCGAAGAGCTCGCGCGCCAGCCTGGCGCCGAGCACGGCGTAGGCGCCCCTCCGCGTCGGGTCCATGCGCGGCAGGAAGCTCCCCTGCGCGACCCCGAAGCGCCAGGCCGCGGACGCCTCCCAGCCGACTCCGTAGATGAAGACGCTGCGGCCGCGGCCCCCGCCCTCGACGCGCGCCTGACCCATGGTCACCGGCACCACCTCCTCCACCCCCGGCACCCGCCGCAGCGCCTCGGCGTCCTCGATGCTCAGCTTGTGGGTTGTGCCGCCCAGCACGCCCGGGATGCCGACGGTCTTGACGCTGCCGGGGACGATCGCGACCAGGCTGGTGCCGAACTGCGTGAACTGGCCGACGATGTAGTCGCGGGTGCCCTCGCCGAGCGAGGTCAGGAGGATGACGGCCGCCACCCCGATCGCGACCCCGAGAGCGGAGAGGAAGGAGCGCAGACGGTGGCCGCCGAGGGCGCCGCCGGCGAAGCGGAGAAGCTCGACTATCTCCACCCGCCCGCCCGACCCTTTCTGAATTCGGAATTCGGAATTCGGAATTCCCACCCACACCCCCGGAGAACGGGAGGGAGGATGGGAGTTCCGAATTCGGAATTCGGAATTCGGAATCGTCGCCCAGCCTCCCGTGCTCTGCACCTCGCAGAGGGCTTACTCCGAGAGCGACCGCACACAGCTCTTCTGGGAGGGTGGACGGGCATTCCGAATTCCGAATTCCTCATTCCGAATTCAAACATCATCGTCCCGCCAGCGCCGTCACCGGGTCGAGCCGCGCCGCCCGGCGCGCCGGGACGACGCCGAAGAAGATGCCGACCACCAGCGACATCAGGAGGGATGTCCCCACCGCCCAGGCCGGCGCGGCCGCCGGGAAGGAGGGGTAGATCCGGACGAAGGCCGCGACGGCGGCGGTCCCGGCCGCGAGGCCGGTGAGCCCGCCGGCCGTCGACAGCACGGCGGCCTCGGCGATGAACACCGCCAGGATCTGCGCCGTGCCGGCGCCGAGCGCCTTCAGGAGCCCGATCTCGCGCCGGCGCTCCGACACCGCGACCAGCATCACGTTCATGATCCCGACCCCGGCGACCGCCAGCGACACCGAGGCGATGGCGGCGAGGGTCAGGGTCATCACCCCGAGGATCGACTCGAGGGTGGAGAGAACCGCGTCCTGGGTGATGACGGTGACGTCGTCGGCGCGGTGGCGCTCGGCCAGGAGCCGGATCAGCGCATCCTTGCCCGACTCGAGGTCCTCGCCCGGCTGGAGCTCGACGAGGACCCGGAACAGCGAGCTGCGGTTGAAGATCCGCATCGCCGTCTGCACCGGAACCTGCACCATGTCGTCGAAGTCGATGCCCAGCGAGCGACCGCGCGGCTCGAGCACCCCGACCACGCGGAAGCGCCAGTCGCCGACCCGCACCACCTTGCCGAGCGGGCTCTCGGCGCGGAACAGCTCGTACGCGACCTTGTGGCCGAGCACGATCTCGCTGCCGCCGCGCGTCGGGTCCCCAGCCGACAGGTAGCGTCCGGCCGCGAGCCGGAGCCGCCGGACCTCCAGGAGCTCGGCGGTGGTCCCGATCACCGGCACCGAGCGGCTGCGGCCTCCGTAGCGCACGTTCTCGGTGCCGGTCGCGAGCGGCGCCGCCGACCGGACCGCCGGCACCCGCGCCGTGATCGCCTGGAAGTCGGCGATCGTGAGGTCGTGAACGACGCCTCCGTAGGGCATCATGCCGGTGGTTTCGACCCTGCCCGGCAGGACGATCAGGAGATTGGTGCCGAGCGAGCTGAACTCCTGCACGACGTAGCGGCGCGCGCCCTCGCCGAGGGCGGTCAGCGCCACCACCGCCGCGATGCCGACCGCCACCCCGGCCACCGACAGCGCCGTGCGCAGGCGGTGGCCGCGGAGCGCACCGACCGCGAAGGCGATCAGCTCAGCGAGCGCCATCTGCCCGCCCGCCCACCCATTTCGGATTTCGAATTTCGGATTTCGAATTTCGCCCCCGCCCGCCCACCGGCCCGCAGGAGTTTGCAGGAAGGATCAACCTCCGGAGACCGAAGTCGCGCGCCGCCCTTCCACACCCCGGGGAGGAGGTTGGAATATTCGAAATTCGAAATTCGAAATTCGAAATTGCTCATCGTCTCTCCACGATCCCGCCGTCGTCCATCCGCACCGCGGTCCGGGCTCGCGCCGCGACCTCGGGGTCGTGGGTGACCACGACCACGGTCTGGCCGCGGCCGTTGACCTCGCCGAGCAGCTGCAGGACCTCGACGGCTGCCGCCCGGTCGAGGTTGCCGGTGGGCTCGTCGGCGAGCAGCAGCCCCGGCTCCATCACCACCGCGCGGGCCATCGCCACCCGCTGCCGCTGGCCGCCCGAGAGCTGGTCCGGCCGGTGGTGCGTTCGGTCTGCGAGGCCCACGGACTCGAGCGCGGTCCGCGCCCGCCGGTGCCGCTCCGCCCGCGGCACGCCGGCGAAGAGCATCGGCAGCTCGACGTTGCCCTGGGCGGTCAGGCGCGGCAGGAGGTGGAAGAACTGGAAGACGAAGCCGATCTCGCGCTGGCGGAGGCGGGTGCGCTCGCTGTCGGTCAGCGAGCCGACGTCGCGGCCGTCGTAGCGGTAGGTGCCGGAGCTCGGGCGATCGAGGCAGCCGAGGATGTTGAGCAGGGTCGACTTGCCCGAGCCCGACGGGCCCATCACCGCCAGGTAGTCGCC
>JALOKS010000030.1 GCA_025456385.1 Thermoanaerobaculales bacterium
CGGGGCGCTGGAGCTGCCCGAGGGCTTCGAGGGCCCCGACGCGGCGAAGGTCGAGAGCTCCGGCCGCGAGCTGGTCGCTGCGGACGGCCACGAGGCCCTCGTCTACCTCGCGACCTTGAAGGTCGCCGACGGCGAGTTCTGGGCCGGGCTCGAGCCGGTGCTCAAAGAGTACAAAGCCGATGGAGCTGCCTTCGGCTGATTCTGAATTTTGAATTTTGAATTGCCCACCCGCCCGCTGATATCGGAGAGGGCGGTCGGGAATTCAAAATTCAAAATTCAAAATTGAGAATTCGAAAAGGTCGCGCTGTTGCGCTCGGTCTCGTGCACGGTCAGCGCCGCGAGCTCGACGCCGTCGGGGAGGGCGGGCGCGACCCGTTCGAAGAAGACCCGCGCGAGGTTCTCGGCGGTCGGGTTGAGGCCCCCAAGCCACGGCACCTCGAGGTTGAGGTGGCGGTGGTCGACGTCGTCGATCACGGTGCGTTGGAGGACGCCCTTGAGGTCCTTCATGTCGATGAGGTAGCCGCTCGCCGGGTCCACGTCTCCTCGCACCGACGCCTCGATCACGTAGTTGTGACCGTGGCCGTGCTGGTTGTTGCACTTGCCGAAGACCTCGCGGTTCCACTCGTCAGAGCACGCGGGGTTGTGCAGCCGGTGCGCCGCCTCGAAGTAGACCTTGACCGTGACCGTGGTTGCCATAGCTGTCCCCCGCAGCATAGCGCTCGTGACGCGGATGTTTATTCCTGGTCAGGAGGCGGCGAACGTTCGCACGTTCAGACGTTTAAGGTTCAAGGTCTTCTGTGTCGAGCCGCCGGTACAGTTCCGGCCTGCGGTCGCTCAGGAAGGGCAGGCGCTCGCGGGCGTGGCGCACGGCCTCGGCATCGACCTCGCCGACCACCAACCCGGACTCGTCGCCGAGGCTCGCCGTCAGCGTGCCCCAGGGGTCGAAGAGGCTGGTGTCGCCGCGGTGGGGGTGGCCGTCGGCCCTGCCGACGCGGTTGACGCCGAGCACCCAGGCCTGGCAGTCGATGGCTCGGGCGGCGAGCAGGGTCCGCCAGGCGTGGGAGCGCCGGGTCGGCCAGTTGGCGATGACGACGAAGAGGTCGGTGGAGGTCGCTGCCGCCCGGAAGAGCTCGGGGAAGCGGAGATCGTAGCAGATGAGCGGCGTCACCCGCAGGCCCTCGATCTCGGTCGTGGCGAGCGCGTCCCCGGCCTCGTAGTTGGTGGTCTCGCCGGCGAGGGAGAAGGGGTGGATCTTGCGGTAGCGGAGGACCTCATCGCCGTCCGGGGAGAACACGCCGCAGATGTTCGCCGGGCGTTGCGCGCCGGGTGCCGCATAGCCGCCGACGAGCCATACCCCCCAGGCCGACGCGGTGCCGGCGAGGAAGGTGCGGATGGTGGCGGCGTGCGCGGCCATCGCCTCGGCGCGCATCGAGAAGCCGGTGGCGAACATCTCGGGCAGGGCGATGAGGCGGGCGCCGCGCGCCGCCGCCTCCTGCAGCAGGGGTGCGGCCCGCGCGAAGCTCGCGGCCGGGTCCTCCCAGGCGATGTCGAACTGCACGCCGGCGACGATCATGGCGGGGCGCCCTCGACCAGCAGCACGCCCCAGGCGCCGCGGAGCCGCCGCGAGAGCTGCTCCTTGAGGTCCGCAGCGGAGGCCGCGCCGAACGGAGCGAGGGCGGTGAGGGTGGCGGCGATGAGCGGGGACAGGCGAGCCATCATCGATCTCCAGACCCTCTCGAGCCTATCACGGGTCCGGCGGCGGCTCTGCCATAATGCCGACGCCCCATGAACGCCCCGTATCACCATGCCGCGCAACCGTTCCCGGACCCGCCGCCCAGGCGGCGGCGGCCGCGGGCGCCGGTGGTGGTAGCGATCGTCGCCCTCAACATCCTCGTCTTCCTCGCCTGGCAGGCGGCGACCGTGGCACCGGCGCTGCAGGTGTTCATGGTCACGAACTTCCTGGTCAGCACCACCCACCTCCTGCACGGCATGGTGTGGACGCTGCTGAGCTCGGCGTTCTCGCACAGCGAGCTCTGGCACCTCGTCCTCAACATGTTCGTGCTGTGGAGCTTCGGGACGGTGCTCGAGCGCCTGTGGGGGTCGCGCACCTTCCTCCTGTTCTACCTGGCGGCGGCGGCGGTCGCCTCCTTCTGCCACTGCCTGGGCTCGTCGCTGTTGATGCACAACCCGGACATCCCCGCGCTCGGGGCCTCGGGGGCGGTCAGCGGCCTGCTGCTCGCCTACGCCCTCATCTTTCCCCGCCACCGGATCCTGCTCTTCGGCGTCATCCCGGTGCCCGCCCTGGCCGGGGTCCTCGCCTTCGTCGGCATCGACCTCTGGGGGCTGGTCGCGCAGAGCCGCGGCGGCGGCCTGCCCATCGGCCACGGCGCCCACCTCGGGGGCGCCCTCGCCGGCGCCCTGATGTACCTGCTGGTGCTGCGCCGGCGGATGCCGCGTGCGCCGACCGCGCCGCGTGCGCCGCTGCTGGCGGCCGAGGAGGCGGCCGAGTTCGAGCGCATCCGGATGAAGATCGAGGCCGAGGGCCCGCACAGTCTCAACCCGAAGGAGCGGGACTTTCTCGACCGGCTCCGGGCGCGGGTGGCCGAGGCGCAGCTGGGTGCCGAGCGCGACGGGTGAGCCTTCCGCAAGCGCGGGCTTGCCGCGACAACGCGGTGGCAGGTACCATGCCGGGGCCGGCCCGCCCGGGCCGCGGAAGGAGGCGCGATGGGGGCGGTTGAGCGCGACATCCGGCTCGAGACCTTCAACTCCTTCAAGGAGCTCTTCGCCAGCGCGCCGATCCGTCTGATGAGCCGGACCGTCAATGCGATGCGGGCCAAGGGATACGGCGACCTCGCTTCGGCCATCGGCGATCTCGACTGGCGCACGGTCCCGGAGGACGACCCCGAGGACCCGAACCTGCACCACGACTGGCACGGCATGCTCGAAGCGGCCTTCGGCCACGTCGAGAGCTGGTTGAGCCAGCTCAGCGCCCACCCCTTCGGCTACAACATCGACTCGGTCGGGGTGCCGGCGGTAACCGGCGCCTGGAGCGCCATGTGGTCGCGGCAGCTCGGCCTCGAGTTCGCGAACCGACCCGACTCGCCGCCCGAGATCGTGATCTGCCACGGCGGCAACCAGGCCCTGCAGGCCTCGCTGCTGGGAATCGCCGAAGCGCGCCGGAACCGGGCAGGCACCGGCGCGCCCGCCACCGTGCTGGTGCCGGTCCCGACCTTCTCCTGCCCGCTCGACCAGATGGCGCTGCAGGGCATGCAGGTCGTCTTCCTGCCGCCCGGCCGGCCCGACATGGATCCGCACGCGGACGACCTCGCGCAGGTCCCGGACGACGTCGACATCGACGGCGTGTACCTGATGCCGATCAACAACCCGACCGGCCGCACCCTGCCGCCGGCGCAGCTCAAGGCCTTCGTCGACGGCGTGCTGGGGCGCTGGCCGCACGCGGGCGTCATCCTCGACTCGGTGTACGTCCGCATGCACCCGCGCTACGACGAGCTGCTCGGGTGGTATCACGCGGATCCCCGCTACGCCGAAGCGGTGATCTTCATCGACTCTCTGTCCAAGACCCACGGCGTGACCGGGCTGCGCTCGGGCGCGATCCTGACCCGTGCGAAGGCCTTCCGCGACGGCATCGTGCGCTACGCCCAGAACGTCATGGCCGGCCCCTCCAACACCATGCAGGCCGTCATGCTCGCGCTTCTCGCCCCCTTCGTCCTCGGCGACGACGAGGTCATCCGGCACCGCATCCGCCTGCAGCTGCGGATCGGCCGCCACCTGCAGCGGCGGCGGAGGCTGCTGATGGCGGCCGCCTTCGCCAGCCACCGCGAGCTCTTCGACCTTGCGCAGCCGGTGCTGCCCGACCCCGAGCGCTTCGACTGGGAGGGCTCGATGTATGCCGACCCGAAGCTCTCGCCGCGGGTCATCGACCTGGCCGCAGAGCACGACGTGTCGCCGACGGTCGCGTTCTACCTGGAAACCGGCATCGGCGGCGTGCCGCTCGAGGGCTTCTGCCGCAACCGCAACCTCGAGCGCCACGGCCTGGTCGTGAACGGCGACTCCGCGCGATTGCGCGCCTTCCAGGAGGAGGCGCGCCGCTACGTCCGACTCTCCTTCGGCATGACGCCGCCGCCGAGGGGACATTCAAACTCCTGAACGTTGAACGTTCGAACGTTGGGCTCATTCGGAAATCCATGAGATCGGCACTCGTCGACTTCGGATTTCGGACGTCCGGCTTCCGTCCACCCATCTGAACCACGGAGGCACAGAGGACACAGAGAATGTGCAGAGATCATCTATGAACTCGCACCACGATGATCTCTGGACGGTCCTGCGATGAGTCGGGAAACCCTGTGTGCGGCTCTGTGCCCTCCGTGCCTCCGTGGTTCAATGAACTCCTCACGTGAATTGGTGTGTGCGACCCGGAGGCGGCCATGCCGCGGTCGCGGCTGTTCCTCGCCGTCGCGGTCGGCGGTCGCTGACCCGGCTCGCTGACCCTGGTCTCGGTTGCTGTCGCCGGACCTGCAGCCGGGCACGGGCACGGAGACGGATACGGAAACGGGTCAGACGGGAGCCCGGAGAGCCCCCATCTCATGAAAAGCCGGATGAACCTAAGGTTGAAGCGCTGGAACCGCATTCGTCGCGGGAGGGCGTCACGGCGCTGACGGCGAGGGCGGCGAAGCCGGCGGCCAGGAACGCGGGCACGAGCTCGTAGAGGTTGGCGAGGCCCCAGTGCCGGACCAGCCACCATGAGGCGAGTGTCAGGCCGGCGGCGGCGGCCAGTGCGAGCCGGTCGGCGGGAGCGAAGGACCGCTTGAGCTCGCCGAGCGCGAGGATGGCGCCTGCAGCGAGCAGGATGACCCACCAGGCGCGGGCGAAGGCGACCGGGTGCGCGGCCGGGTCGCGGCCGAGGTTCCAGACCACGGTGACGCCGATGCCGGTCAGCATCGCCGCGAAGGCGCCGTGCCGGTTGACGCCGCGGCGGGCGAGCGCGAGCAGGACGAGCGGCGCGAAGGCCGCTCCGAGACCCGACCAGGCGAAGAGCACGAACCAGTAGACGAGGCGCACCTCGGACAGCGCGACCAGGATTCCCGCGAGCCCGACGGCCGCGACGGTGACGCGGCCGAGCAGGAGGCTGCGGCGGTCGTCGCGGGAGCGGCCGAGGGCCTCCTCGACGATGTCGTAGGAGACCGCGGAGGCCGCGACCAGCAGCTGCGACGACACCGTGGAGAGGATGGCGGAGATCACCGCGGCCAGCATCAGGCCCGCCACCACGGGGTGGACGAGCTCGAGCGCCAACGCCATCAGCGCCTGCTCGCCGTCGGCGAGGCCGGGCAGCATGACCCTGGCCACCAGGCCGACCAGGCCCGCGCCGTAGAACACGGCGAGGCCCCAGAACATCGCGATCAGCTGCAGGCGCCGGACCTCGCGATCATCGCGCGCCGCCATGTAGCGGGTGATCACGTGCGGCATCCCGGGGTAGCCGAGGCCGATGCCGAGCTGGCCGATGACGAAGCCCCAGAGGGCGGGGCCGATGCGGCCGCCGCCGGCGGTCAGGAGCTGGGGCTCGATCGCGCCGAGGCCGGAGACGAGCGCCCCGAAGCCGCCGAGGCGGGCCACCGCGTAGAGCGGCAGGGCGATCAGGGCGAAGGCCATCAGCAGGCCCTGGAAGAGGTCGGTCCAGGCGACCGCGCGGAAGCCCCCCAGCGAGGTCACGAGGGTGATGACAACGGCGCCGATGACGACGCCGAGGAGGTAGCCGCTCCGCCCTTCGATGCCGAGCGACGAGGCGAAGGCCTTGCCGGTGGCGGTCATCTGCGCCGCGACGTAGCCCATCATGCAGACGAGCACGATCGCGGTCGCGGTGATGCGCAGCACCTGGTTGGGGTCGCCCCAGCGGCGGGTGATGACGTCGGTGAGCGTGACCGAGCCGTTGGCCGCCGACAGCGGCCGCAGCCGGGGCGCCACCACGTAGACGTTGACGAGGTAGCCGAGCAGGCAGCCCGGTGCGTACCACAGCCCGGACACGCCGAAGCTGAAGGTCATGCCGACCGCGCCCAGCGTCACCCAACCCGACTCCGAGCTGGCGGTCGAGGAGATGCCGGCCGACCAGGCGCCGAGCGAGCGCCCGGCGAGGTGGAAGTCCTCGCCGCCGTGGGTGCGGCGCGCCGCCATCCAGCCGATCGCGAGCAGGATGCCGAGGTAGGCGACCATCACCGCCGCGACGATGGTCACCGTGCCCGGTGCGAGGGAGCTCACCGCTCCGGCTCCCGTCGTCGGGCGCCGCGCAGGCTCTCCAGCACGACCGCTGCGGCGAGCAGCAGCGGGAAGACCCACAGCAGCAGGTGGGCGCCGAGGCTGAGGCCGGTTTCGGGCATGGGGACCTCCGCGGGGAGTGTAGCGTGACCGCAGGACGCGAATTCGGAATTCGGAGTGCGGAGTTCGGCATGAGGTCGCGCCGCTCTGTGACGCTCAGCCGGCCGGACCCGATTCAGGGGCCGAAGAGGGGCCGGTGCTACACTCCGGCCACCCGAGGAGGTGAGCATGCAGAGGACCCTGTCCGCGCTCACGATCGTTGTCGCCCTGCTCCTTGCATTCGGCCTGCCAGTGGGCGCCGGCGATCCGGTCCACGTCATGCTCGCCAACGACGACGGCATCGACGCGCCCGGCCTCGCGGCGATGGCGGCCGCCCTTGCCGCCGACCCGGCGTACCGGGTGACCGTGGTCGCGCCCAAGCACCAGCAGAGTGTCTCCGGGCATGCCCTGGTGACCCGCAGCGAGGTCGAGGTCACGGCGCACGAGGCGGTGGCCGGCTGTCCGGCGTGGTCGGTGGCCGGAACGCCCGCGACCGTGGCCCTCGTCGGCCTCACCGCCCTGCTCGTCGACGACCCGCCACAGCTCGTCGTGTCGGGGATCAACTCCGGCGAGAACGACGGCCTCGGCGCCTGGACCTCGGGGACGGTGGCGGTGGCGCGCGAGGGGGCCTTCGCCGGCATTCCCGCGGTGGCGGTGTCGCTGCAGCTCGACTGGTCTGACCCCCGGCCCGACTTCGCGGCGGCAGCCCGCTGGGCGAAGCCGGTGATCGACGCGGTCCGCGAGCATGGCCTGCCCCCCGCGACCTACCTCAACGTCAGCATCCCCCGCGATCCGTCCGCGATCCGGGGCTACCGGGTGGCGAGGATGGGCCTCGATCCCTCCGAGGTGGCGCGCTACGTCGCGGTGCGAGTCGACGACGACGGCACCCGCTGGTACTCGAGCCTCTGGAAGCCGCCGGCGGCCGTGACACCGGGAGGAGACACCCACGCGATGGCCGGCGGCTGGGTGACCCTGGTGCCGCTCGGTCTCGACCTCACTGTGGACAGCGCCATTCCCTTCCTGCTGCAGCTCGGGATCCCGTCGCCGCCGCCCTCCGGGGAGGCCCTGCAGCGCTGACGATCTCGTCGGGGACGCCCTGCCGACGTTGACACCTCGAGGATGCGCCCCTAGAGTTGGGGGCCCCGTGCGCGCCACGGGATGGCGTGGGCGCGGCACCCCGGGGGCTCGCGCCGCGGGAGGAAGCGTATGGGACATCGGATCACGCGCAAGCAGCTCAAGCAGGACGACGAGTTCGTCTCGACGGCGGAGCTGATTTTCCGCTGGCTGGCTGGCAACATCAGGCCGCTGCTCGCGGGCGTCGGAGCGGTGTGTGCGGTGGCGCTGGTCTGGTGGGGGGCCTCCGCCTGGCTCGGCACGAGGGCCGACGAGGCCTCGCTTCTCCTCAACAAGGCGGTGACCACCTTCGAGGGGGCGGGCGCCGAAGGGGCACTCGCTCCGGAAGGCGACCTCGACGCCGCGGAGGCCGAGTTTCAGGAGGTCATCGAGCGCTACGGGCGCAGCGACCAGGCGGACATGGCGCGGCTGTTCCTGGCCCGCATCGCCCTGAGCCGCGGCCGCAGCGACGAGGCGCGTGCGAGCCTCGTCGAGCTCGCCGGTCGCCACAAAGGCAACCTCATCGGGCAGCTCGCCACGCTCGACCTCATCGAGCTCCGCATCGCCTCGGGGCAGGGTGCCGAGGTCGCCGCGGAGCTCGAGGCGATGGTGGCGGGCGACCGGCCCGGCCTGCCCCGCGACGCCGCGCTGTACAAGCTCGGCGAGCTCCTGGACTCGAGCGGCGAGACCGCGCGGGCGCAGACGACCTTCGAGAAGCTGGTCGAGGAGTTCCCGGAGTCGCCCTACGTCGCCGACGCCCGCCAGAAGCTCGGCGAGCTCGGCTGAGGGCAGGCGCGCAGGCGCCGCATGAGCTTCGTCGAGGCGATAGCGGCCAAGCGCGACGGCAAGGCCCTCGACCGCGCGCAGGTCCGCGCCTTCGTGCGCGGTGCCGTTGACGGTTCGGTTCCCCGCGAGCAGCTGGCGGCGATGCTCATGGCCATCTGTTGGCGCGGGATGAGCGCCGATGAAACGCACTGGCTGACCGAGGAGATGCTGCACTCGGGAGAGGTCTGGGACCTCGCCGGTGATCGTCCTGACGTCGTCGACAAGCACTCGACCGGCGGCGTCGGCGACACCGTGTCGCTGGTCCTGGCGCCGCTTCTGGCCGCGGTCGGGGTCCCGGTGGCGATGATGGCCGGCCGGGGCCTCGGCCACACCCAGGGGACCCTCGACAAGCTCGCCGCAATCCCCGGCTGGGAATCGCGCCGCGATCGCCGCCAGACCCTGGATCTCATCGACGGCTGCGGCGCGGCGATCATCGCTCAGACCGTCGGCATCGCGCCGGCCGATCGGACGCTGTACGCCCTGCGCGACATCGTCGCCGCCGTGCCGTCGCTGCCGCTGATCGTCGGCTCCATCATGTCGAAGAAGCTGGCCCTTGGCGCCGGCACCCTCATCCTCGACGTCAAGTGCGGATCGGGCGCTTTCCGCAAGACGGTCGCGGACGCGCGCGAGCTCGCCGCCGCCCTGCGCGGGGTGGCGGTGGCGGCCGGGGTGCGCTGCCGGGCGCTGGTCACGGACATGAACCAGCCTCTCGGCCCGGCCCTCGGCACCGCTTGCGAGGTGCGGGAGGCGCTGGCGGTGCTCCGGGGAGGCGGTGACCCCCTGCTGCGGCAGGCGAGCCTGCGCCTGTGCCGGGAGGCCATGGTCCTCCGCGGCTGGGACGCCGGCGATGCCGGGGCAGCGCTCGAGGCTGTGATCGGGAACGGCTCCGCCGCTGCCGCCTGGGACCGGATCGTGCGCGCGCATGGCGGCGACCCGGACCCCGCACGCCTGGCCCGCCCGCTCGCCGAGATCACGGTGCCCGCCGCCGCCGCGGGCTTCGTCGCCGCCTGCGAGGCCGAGGAGCTCGGTCGCGTCGCCGTCGCGGCGGGCGCCGGGCGGCAGCGGGTCGAGGACGAGCTGGCGCACGGCGCCGGGGTTTGCGTGCACGCGCGGCTCGGCGACCGGGTCGAGCGCGGGCAGCCGCTGGCGACACTGCTCGTCGGCGAGCGCGCGATCGATCGCGAGAGCCTCGCGGAGCGGCTGCGCGCGGCGTTCACGATCGGCTCCGAGCCGGTGGACCCGCCGCCGCTGGTGGTCGGAACGGTGGACGAGGCATGAGGTCGGTGGCGGACCTCGGACCGGACGGACTCGTGGCAGGGGTGGAGGTGCGATGACACGGAAACAGCGGGCGCTGGTGACGGGTGGCGCGGGCTTCCTGGGCTCGCACCTGTGCGGGCGGTTGCTCGACGAGGGGCTCGAGGTGGTGTGCATGGACAACCTCATCACCGGCTCCCTCGACAACATCGAGCCCTACTTCGGGCGCGACGGCTTCACCTTCGTCCGCCACGACGTCACCAACTTCATCCACGTGCCCGGCGAGCTCGACTTCATCCTCCACTTCGCCTCGCCCGCGTCGCCGATCGACTACCTCAAGCTCCCGATCCAGACCCTGAAGGTCGGCTCGCTCGGCACTCACAAGGCCCTCGGCCTCGCCAAGTCCAAGGGCGCCCGCTTCCTCCTCGCCTCGACCTCGGAGGTCTACGGCGACCCGCTCGTCCACCCGCAGCCCGAGAGCTACTGGGGCAACGTCAACCCGGTCGGGCCGCGCGGCGTCTACGACGAGGCCAAGCGCTTCGCCGAGGCGATCACCATGGCCTACCGCCGCCACCACGGAGTCGACACCCGCATCGTCAGGATCTTCAACACCTACGGGCCGCGCATGCGGGCGGGCGACGGGCGGGTGGTGCCGACCTTCATCTGCCAGGCGCTCGCCGGCGTGCCCCTGACCGCCTTCGGTGACGGCACGCAGACGCGCTCGTTCTGCTTCGTCGCCGACCTCATCGAGGGCATCTGGCGGCTGCTCAACAGCGACTACGCCGAGCCCGTGAACATCGGCAACCCGGCGGAGATGACCGTGCTCGAGTTCGCGCGGGAGATCATCCGCATCACCGGCTCGCGCTCGGAGGTCCGCTTCGAGCCCCTGCCGGTCGACGACCCGAAGGTGCGCCAGCCCGACATCTCCCTCGCCCGCAAGGTCCTCGGCTGGGAGCCGCGGGTCGCGCTCGCCGACGGCCTCGAGGCGACGATCGCCTTCTTCGCCCGCTGAAGGGGACCGCGCCCGCCCCGGTGCGCTCAGTCGTCGCGCTGGATCAGGAGCTGCTTGAGCTCGTCCATGAACTGGTTGACGTCCTCGAAGCGGCGGTAGACGCTCGCGAAGCGCACGTAGGCCACCTGGTCGAGTCGGCGCAGCTCCTCGATCACCAGGTTGCCGATCTCCTCGGTCGACATCTCCCGAACCTCGCGCGCCGCCAGAGCCGACTCGACCGTCTCGACCACCGCCATCAGCTCGCGCCGCGGCACCGGCCGCTTCTCACAGGCCCGCAGCAGGCCGTTGAGGAGCTTCTCACGGTCGAAGCTCTCCCGGCGGCCGTCCCGCTTGACGACCGTGGTCGGGAGCTCGTCGACCCGTTCATACGTGGTGAAGCGGCGCTCGCAGGCTGCGCACACCCGCCGGCGCCGCACCTCCGAGCCGTCGCGGACGTCGCGCGAATCGAGCACCCGGTTGTCGGGGTGGCCGCAGAAGGGGCAGTTCACGGAGCGGTCCTCTCGGCCGACATCCCCTCCATCTCGCCGAGCTTCATGCCGAGGAGCGGCAGACAGAGGAGCCCGATCAGCGTGATGGGGAGGAAGCAGATGGCGTGGTAGGCGATGGCGATGGCGGTCGCCTGGTTGAGGCCGATGCCGAAGAACGTCGTCATGCCGACCTGGGTCGCCTTGTGGAAGCCGCCGACGCCGCCCGGGGTGGGGACGGCGAGGCCGAGCACCGCCAGGGTCACGATCAGGAAGGAGGCGCGCAGCGGCAGCTCGATGGCGAAGGCGAGCAGGGTCATCTGCACCTGCCAGCAGATCACGTACCACATCGCGAGCGAGGCGACGGTGGTGACGAGGAGGTCGCGCGGACGCTGGATGACGCGCAGGCCGTCGAGGAAGTGACCGAGGAAGTTCGCAACCGGCCGCCGCCAGGTCGGCCGCAGCCAGGCCACCGGGCGGGTCACCAGCTCGATGAAGCGCTCCTGGTAGCGGAAGAGCCCGAGCAGCAGGAGCGTGCCGGCGAGGAGGCCGGCGCCGGCCACGTAGCCACTGAGGGAGAGGATCTCGAGGCTCTCGCTGCCCTGCTCGTCGAGCGCCGGCATCGCCGGCGGCCAGATGACGAAGAGCAGAAAGTAGAAGACGACGCTCCAGAGGTCGAAGACCCGCTCGGTGAGGATCGAGGCCAGGCAGGCGGAGGTCGGGACCCGCTCGCGACGGGCGAGGACGACGGGCCGGATGAGGTCCCCCATGCGCGCCGGCAGCAGGGACAGCGCGGCGTAGCCGACTGCGGTCGCGAGCACCGCGCTCGAGTGGCGGATGCGGCCTACGGGACGGAGAATGAGCTGCCAGCGCACGGCCCGCAGCCAGTAGGCGAAGAGCGCGATCAGGCACGCCACGCCGAGCCGCAGGGCGTCGGCCGCGGCAATCGCGCGCCCGACCTCGCGGAAGTCGACGTTCCACAGGAAGACGGCGAGCAGGAGGGCCATCAGGACGAGGGACACCGCGACGCGGAGGCTTCGGCTCGCCATCGGAGAGAGAGTAGCCTGGCGCCAGGCGCCCCACAACAGCATGATCGGTCTCCTCCGCCCGCCCGCCCATTTCGGATTTCGGATTTCGGATTTCCACCCACCCGCCCGTGATCTGGCCATGTGCGGCGTCTGGCGCGCGAGGTCCCCGGCCTGACACGAGGAACCCGGCGGTCGAGCCGGTGTCAGCGGTGAGTATCCGCGTTGAGGAGGGGCGCGGGCAAATCCGAAATCCGAAATCCGAAGTCCGAAATCAATTCACTCTTCGCTATCATCGACGACGTGCCGCTTCCGACCCCTCTCCCCGTTTCCGTGCGCTCCCACCCGCTGGTCCTCGAGCACCGGCCGGGGCTCGGCCACCCGGAGGTCGCGGCGCGGGTGCAGGTGGTGCTCGACGCGCTGTCGGCGCGGGCCGGGGGGCGTTGGGTCGTCGATCGCGAGAGCCCGCTGCCGCCGGAGGACACCATTCTCGGCGGGCTGGCCTGGATCCACGACCGCGACCACATCACCCGGGTGCGCGAGGCCTCGGCGCGCGGTCACGGCTGGCTCGACTCCGAGGACTGTGCGGTCTCGGCCGGCACCTTCGACGCCGCGGTCGCCGCTGCCGGCCTCGCGATGCAGGCCGCGCTCGACCTCGTCAACGGCCGGGTGCAGCGTGCCTTCATCGTCGCCCGCCCGCCGGGCCATCACGCCCACCGCGGACGCGCCGCCGGCTACTGCTTCTTCAACTCGGCGGCGCTCGCGGCCGAGGTGGTGACGCAGGCCTGGAACCGGCCGGTGGTCATCGCCGACTTCGGCGCCCTGCACGGCGGCGGCACCCAGGAGCTCTTCTACGAGCGCGGCGATGTCGGCGTCGTCTCGGTGCACCGCTACCCGGGCTTCAGCGGTGGCGGCGGCGCCGACGAGACCGGCCACGGTCCGGGCCGCGGCGCGACCCGCAACGTGCCGCTCGCTGCCGGGGCGGACGACGAGGTGGTCGGTGCGGCCTTCGAGATCGCACTCGCGGAGATGTGCGAGCGCCTGCGGCCCTGCGCCGTTCTGCTGTCGGCCGGCTTCGACGGCCACCGCGACGACCCGCTGGGCGGCCTGCGCCTCAGCGAGGCCGGCTTCGCGCGTCTGACGGCAAGCGCGGTTCGCGCCGCGAGGCAGTGGTGTGGGGGACGATTGCTGTCGATTCTCGAAGGCGGTTTCGAGCTCGAAGCGCTCGCGAAATCGGCGCGCATTCACGTCGAGGAATTGGCCGATCGGGAGACTGATCTTCACGCCGGAGATTGACTCGGCGGAGTGATCAGCATCACTTTTTCGACGTACTCGGGTGCGTAATTGCCGCGTGATTCCCCACCTAAACTCCGGTCGTCTCGGGGGCTTTTGTTTGACCCTTGATATGCTGTGGTATATCATAATTACGATCGTAATTGGCACGCCCGGAACTGCGGTTCAGAGGAGGACACGCATGCGTTACAAGGGATTCACCGGAGCGCTGGTACTGCTGACTCTCCTGCTGCCGATCAGCGCCGATGCCGAGACTATTTTCTGGCTCGACAAGCCGGGCGATGGTGCCACAGTATTCGGCCTGGTTGAGGTCACCGGTTTCATCGTCGATGACGGCCAGCAGTGCGGCCCGCAGTGGACGTGGAACACCTGCCAGTGGCAGGACGCGCTGGTCAGCAAGGTCGACCTCTTCGTCGACGACGAGTTCGTGGCCACGGCGGACCTCAACCAGCCCCGCTACGACGTGCTGCAGGCCTACCCGTGGTACGCCGGCACTCCGTTCTACCGCCCCGGCTTCGCGACCGCCTTCGACTCGCGGGACTTCGCGAACGGCGCGCACACCCTGTTCGTCCGCGTCACCTTCAGCGACTCCTCGGTCGAGGACTTCGGCCTGCGCTCCTTCACCGTCGCCAACGACCGCAACCAGGCGCCCTTCGGGCAGCTCGAGCTGCCGGGACC
This sequence comes from Thermoanaerobaculales bacterium, assembly GCA_025456385.1. Classification (GTDB taxonomy): domain Bacteria; phylum Acidobacteriota; class Thermoanaerobaculia; order Thermoanaerobaculales; family Sulfomarinibacteraceae; genus Sulfomarinibacter. The sequence continues at coordinate 14,031 of JALOKS010000030.1, forward strand.
CAGCCAGCCCATGAACGGCGTCTTCCCGGTCACCGGCTGGGTGATCGACGACGAGTCGGTGGCCTTCCTCGAGGTGCTGGTCGACGGTATGGCGATGGGCAACGCCGTCCTCGGCGTCCACCGGCCGGACATCGCGCACATGTTCCCGGGGCACCCCGACGCCGAGTACGCGGGCTTCATCCGCATGCTCAACACCACCGTGCTCCCGAACGGCATCCACGTCGTCGCGGTGCGC
>JALOKS010000231.1 GCA_025456385.1 Thermoanaerobaculales bacterium
CACACCAGGCAGACCGCCGCCGCGAAGCCGACGATGTAGGTGTTGTCATGCCGCATTGCGGGCGAGCCTCCGCTTGATGTTTGCCTGCACCACGAAGTAGTCGATCAGAGGTGCGAACATGTTCATGAACAGGATCGCCAGCATCATGCCCTCGGGATAGGCCGGGTTGACCACCCGCACCAGCACGACCAGAACGCCGATGCCCAGGCCGTAGAGCCACTTGCCCCGGTTCGTGAAGGCGGACGACACCGGGTCGGTGGCCATGAAGACCATGCCGAAGGCCCAGCCGCCGAGGACGAAGTGCCACCAGAAGGGCACCGAGAAGAGGGCACCGAGAAGAAGGGGTTGGTCGCCGAGCCGACCAGGTTGAGCAGAGTCGCGGTCGCCGCGGTGCCGAGGGTGACGCCGGCCATGGTCCGCCAGGAGCCGACCTGGCTGACGATCAGGATGGCGGCCCCCAGCAGGCAGAGCACGGCCGAGGTCTCCCCCATCGAGCCCGGGATGAAACCGAGGAAGGCGTCCCACCACAGCGGGTCGCCGAGGCTGCCGAGGGCGGCGACGCCGTCGACGGCCGCGCGCGACAGCCAGGTGGCGCCGGAGAAGCCGTCCACACCGACGAAGTCCGCGGCGATCCACGGCTTGTCGCCCGAGATCTCCGCCGGGTAGGCGAAGAAGAGGAAGGCCCGGATCGTCAACGCCGGGTTGAGGATGTTCATGCCGGTGCCGCCGAAGACCTCCTTGCCGATCAGGACGCCGAACGCCGTGCCGACCGCGACCTGCCACAGCGGGATGGTCGGCGGCAGGGTCAGGGGGACGAGGAACCCGGTGACGAAGAAGCCCTCGTTGACCTCGTGCTCACGGACGACCGCGAACAGCACCTCGATCGCGCCGCCGGCCGCGAAGGTGACCGCGATGACCGGGATGAAGTACAGCGCGCCGTGCACGAAGCAGGCCCAGAAGTCGGTCGTGAAACCGAATCCCAGCGATTGGAAGAGCGCGGTCTGCCAGTCTCCGAGCGGCCGCGCGCCGGCCGCGATCGCCCGGTGCGCCTGCAGGCCGACGTTGTAGCAGGCCATGAGCACGGTCGGAAACAGCGCCACCACGACCGTGATCATCATCCGCTTGAGGTCGAGAGCGTCGCGGACGTGGGTCGTGCCGGTCGTCACCTTGCTCGGGGAGTAGAGCAGGGTGTCGAAGGCCTCCCAGAGCGGAAACAGGCGCTCGAGCTTGCCGCCCGGCTCGAAGACCGGCGCCGCCTTGTCGAGCAGGGAACGAAGGGGACGCATCAGCCCTCCTTCCAGATTTCGTAGAGGTTGCGCCGGAGGGCCGGGGCGAAGTCGTCCTTACCGGGGCTCACGAAGGAGCACAGAGCGAGGTCCTCCTCATCGAGCTCGAGACAACCGAGGGCCTCCGCCCGTTCGACGTCGTCCATCAGCAGGGCCCGCAGGAGAAAGGTCGGCTCGATGTCGAGCGGCATCACGCGCTCGAACATCCCGATCGGCACCATCGCACGGTGGCCGCCGTAGGTGGTGGTCGTGAAGGCGAAGCGGTAGGAACGCGGGCGGAGCGCGGACAAGTAGGCGCGGATCGTCGAGAAGCGATCGAGGCCCGGCATCAGCCAGGCCAGCAGGTTCCGCCCCCGGTTCTCGGCGAGGCACGAGACCTGGTTCGAGTAACGGCCGAGGAAGCCGAAGACGTCTCCCCTGGCGACGTGGCCGTACAGGACCGAACCCGAGATCACACGCTTCTCGCCGAAGAAGACCTCCTCCTCGAGCAGCGGCTCCGTCTGAGCGCCCAGCCGTGTCGCCAGAAGCCGCGGGTGCATGACCAGCGGCCCGGCAAGTGAAACGACGCGCCCCACCGGGAGCTTCCCGGTCGTGAACAGGCGTCCGATCGCCGCCACGTCCTGGTAGCCGACGTGCCAGACCACCTTGCCTCGGTGCACCGGGTCGAGCAGGTGGATGTGGGTGCCGACGAGGCCGGCCGGGTGCCTGCCGCTGAACTCCTCCACCTGCACCCGCGGGGCATCGCCGCCGTCGAGGGGCGAGCCCGGGCCGCGGCACAGGTACACGGTGCCGTCGGTGAGGGTCGACAGCACCCACAGGCCGTCGATGAACTCCTCCCGCCGGCCTTCGAGGACCACGTCCGGATTCGGGGCCAGCGGGTTGGTGTCGGTCGCTGTCACGAAGATCGAGTGGCAGCTTCCCGCCGGCGAGGGCACGGTCGAGAACGGGCGCTGCCTGATCGCCGTCCACAGGCCGGACTCGACGAGCAGCTCGCGCGCTGCCTTGCCGTCCAACCTCCGCACCGCGCGCGCCGTGTAGCTCGCGAAGCGCTGGTGGTCGCTGTCGGCCACCCGGCCCTGGCGTTCGCTCGGCGTCAGTTCGATGACGACCGACTGCAGGGCCCGCCGCGCGCCGCGGTTGATGGCCGAGACGGTACCGGCACCGGGCGCAGTGAACCGCACACCTTCGGCCTTCCGGTCCTCGAACAGGAGCTGGCCACGCTTGACCCGGTCGCCGACGGCAACGTGCATGCGCGCTTTCATGAACGGGTAGTCACGGGCCAGCACCGCGACCTTCGTGACCGCGGGCGCGACGTCGATGCGCTGCTCCGGCACGCCCGAGATCGGGAGGTCAAGTCCCTTCGAGATGAAGTGTGACGCCATGCTCAGCCCTTTTCCGCCCGTCTGCTCCAGTCGAGGCACACGAGCGCAGAGAGGATACCAAGACCGTCAAGAACGTGAAACTGCCGCCGGGGTCGCACCTGTCATGAATGATGCTAAGCTGTCGAAAAGCACTGCGGCCGACGGCGGGAGGTGAAGTTCATGGCGAAGACACCCATCGTCCGGAACATCATGAAGAAGGCCTCGCGGACCTTCCGGGCAGACGAAGAGATGGCCCCTTGCATGAGCATCCTCGCGCGCTCGTCCTTCGCTGCGATGCCGGTCCTCGATGACGACGGACTGCTCGTCGGGGTGCTGAGCGAGAAGGACGTCCTGCGGACCATCATCGACTGGGCCTACGACCAGCGCGCCGGGGGACCGGTGCGGAACTACATGTCCCGACTCAACGTCGCCGTCACCCCGGACATGGACCTGCTGACCGCCGCCCGCGCGTTTCTCGAGTGCGACTTCTCGTGCCTCCCGGTGATGGAGCACGAGCACCTCGTTGGGAGGGTCACCCGTCACGAGGTCCTGAAAGGGATCGAGAAGTGGGCGACCGAAATCAACCGCGAGCGGGCAGGCCGCCTGACCCAGGCCTCGCCGCACGAGCGTCCCTCCGCCATGGGCGAGATCCAGAAGGTTGCCGCCTCCCACACCCGCGAGCAGATGGCGAGGATCTTCCGCCGGCACTGAGGAGCGGCCCGGGACGCACAGCGCCCCGTTCCCGGCCGTGCGAGAGCCGTGCCCGAAGGGCCGCCGGCCGGCTGCCGGGACGGGCCGCGAGCCTCTCCAGGGGAGCCGGGGATGCGCCCGCGGCGCAGCGCGCGGAAACACCGGCGGCTCGCGGGCGAATCCGGTATGATGTGCGCCGACGATCGTCGATGCGTCCCGGAGGTGGCACGTGAGCATGATGACGACCCTGGCGCGAGTGCTGTCGGTCGCGGCGACCGCGGCGGCGCTCTCAGCCTGCAGCAGCAAGCCCGTGGTCGGCATCCTCCTGCCGATGACCGGCGACGCGTCGTCCTACGGGGAGTCGATGAAGAACGGCATCGACCTCGCCCTCGAGCAGGCAGGTAAAGACCTCCCGGCCGGCTTCCGGGTCGTCTGGGGCGACGACGCGACCGATCCCGCGACCGGCGCGGCGGAGCTGCGGCGGATGGCGGGCGAAGGCGCCCGGCTGGTGGTTGCCGGCACCACCAGCGACACCGCCCACGCCCTGCTCCCCCTGCTTGAAGAGCTCGACGTGATCGCCATCTCGCCCTCGGCCTCCGACCCCAGCCTGACCAAGGACTCGCGGCGCTTCTTCCGGGTCTTCGCCTCCGACGAGCTCGAGGGCCGCCGGGCCGGTCGCTTCCTCTACGACGACCAGGACAAGGGCTCGGTCCTGATCTACGCCGAGGACTCCGCGCAGGCGCGCGGCATCGAGCCGCCGTTCCGCCAGGTTTTCGAGCAGGCGATGGGAGGACGTGTCGTCGGGCGGGTCCTGGTCGACCAGCCCGGCTGGCAGCGGGAGGCGAGCGACCTCCTGGCGGCCGCCAGCCCGGAGTCGATCTACATCATCGCCTACGGCGAGAAGACCATCGAGGTCCTCAGGCACCTGCGCGAGCAGGGATACCAGGGCCTCGTCTGCGCCGGCTCGGCCTTCTACACCAACCAGATCGTCGACGCCCATCCCGATCTCGTGGAGGGCGTGTTCTTCCCGCAGCCCGCCTTCGACATCAAGTCCGAGAGCCCGCTCGCGCAGGAGTTCATCGCGGCCTACCGGCAGCGCCACGGCCACGACCCGGACATCTACGCCGCGCACGCCTTCGACGCGATGCGGGTCGTGATCTGGGCGACCAACCAGACCAAGGTCTTCGCGACGAGCGAGATCCGCAAGACCCTCGCCTTCGGCGTCAAGGAGTTTCCGGGAGTCACCGGCATCATCCAGTTCAACGACTACGGCGACGTGCACCACAACCCGATCATGTTCATCATCAAGGACGGCGATGTGCTCAACTACGAGCGCTACATCGACGAGGAGAAGGCCAAGATCCGCGAGCGGATCAGGGACCTCCTCGGCGGCTGAGCGCTCCCGGCGCCGCACCCGCTGATGGACGGAGCGTGACGAGGCGATGCGAGTTCGTCTCGAGTCCGTGGGATGCCGCCTCAACATCGGTGAGATCGAGGCGATGGCGCGCGCACTGGTGGCGGCCGGCCACCGGGTGGTCGGGGCCGGCGAGCCCGCCGAGCTGTGCATCCTCAACACCTGCACCGTGACCTCGGTGGCGTCGAAGAAGTCCCGCCAGCTCATCCGGCAGCTCCGGCGCGCCCACCCCGGACCGGCTGCGACGCCGAGCTCGCGCCGGAGGCCGCCCGCACCGCCGGCGTCGACCTCGTGGTCGGCAACGCGGACAAGGACAGGCTGCTGGAGATAGCGGCGGCCGCGGAGCTGCTCCGCGAGCCGGCGCCCGACCTCGACGGGACGATTCTCTTCCCGGAGTGCGGCGGCTCCCGGACGCGCGCCTTCCTCAAGGTCCAGGACGGCTGCGATAACTGCTGCACCTTCTGCGTGACGACCACCGCCCGCGGCAGCGGCCGCAGCGTTCCCGCCGACGATCTCGTGCACGAAGTCCGGGCCCTGCTCGAACTCGGCTACCGCGAGGTGGTTCTGAGCGGGGTCCACCTCGGGTCCTACGGCCACGACGCCGGGGATCGGGGAGGTCTCCACCGCCTGGTGGCGCGCCTCCTCGCCGACACCGAGGTCCCGAGGCTGAGGCTGTCTTCCCTCGAGCCCTGGGACGTCGAGCCCCGGTTCTTCGAGCTCTTCGCCGACCCCCGCCTGCTGCCGCACCTGCACCTGCCGCTCCAGAGCGGCTGCGAGACCACCCTCCGCCGCATGGCGCGCCGCACAACACCCGCCGAGTTCTCGCGCCTGGCCGCGAGCGCCCGCCGGGCGGTGCCGGGCATCTCCCTGACGACCGACGTCATGGTCGGCTTTCCGGGCGAGAGCGAGCCGGAGTTCGAGGCATCGATCGACTTCGTCGAAGCGCTGGGGTTTGCCCGGCTGCACGTTTTCCGCTACTCCCGCCGCGCGGGAACCCTGGCCGCGACGATGCCGGACCAGGTCCCGGCGCCCGTCGCGAAGGAGCGCAGCCGCCGCATGCATGCGCTCGGCGCGGAGCTCGAGAACCGGTTCAACGCGAGACTCGTGGGGACCACGGCGGACGTCCTGTGGGAGACCGCCGAGGACCTCGGCTCCTCGCTTCGCTGGAGCGGGCTGACCCCGGATTA
>JALOKS010000232.1 GCA_025456385.1 Thermoanaerobaculales bacterium
CTGCTGACTGCAGAGGCCAACTCGCTCTGCGCGAGCTGCCACCCCTCGGCGGCCGGCTCCTTCAACAAGCCCTTCGGCCACCAGCTCGACCGCGGCGGCCTCGAGTGCGTGTCGTGCCACAACCCGCACGGCGGCGCCGGCGAGCAGAGCCTCAAGCTCGACCGCTCGGGCGACACTCCCTGCCTCAGCTGCCACGCCGAGAAGCGCGGGCCCTTCGTCTTCCCGCACGTCAGCGGCGTCACCGGCGACTGCATGAGCTGCCACGTCCCGCACGGCGCGTCGAACCCGATGGCGCTGACCCGCGCCCGCGTCGACCAGCTCTGCCTCGAGTGCCACAGCAGCATCGAGGGCGGCACCCTCGGCTCGCAGCCGCCCTCCTTCCACGACCTGCGGAGCCCGCGCTACCAGAACTGCACCACCTGCCACGTCACCATCCACGGCTCCAACGCGTCGCCGCTGTTTCTGAAGTAGGGGGTGGATCGATGAACATCAGCAAGCTGTCGATCGCCGCCTTCGCCGCCGTCCTCGTCGCCTGCCTCGCCCCGTCGGCGTTCGCGCAGTCGACGTCCTATGACATCGAGATCGGCTACCAGTCGGTCGACGTCGAGGGCAACGAGGACATGTTCCGCACCCAGATCAACCAGGATGACGGCTTCGTCCTCCGCGGTTTCACCATCAACCTCATCGACCCGGGCGGTGAGATGGGCATCGCCGACCGCCTGCGCATCGACGCCTCGGGCTTCGGCGGCAACCCTGCCGGCCGCTTCCGCCTCGACATGGGCCTCGGCACGACCTACCGCCTGTTCGTGTTCTACCAGCAGCTCGACTCCTTCAGCGCGCTGCCGGCCTACGCCAACCCGCTCCTCGACGACGGCGTCTACCCCGGCCAGCACACCTGGGACCGCACCCGGGACCTGCTCGACATCCGCCTCGAGCTGCTGCCCGGCCGGACCATCACGCCGATCGTCGGCTACCGCTGGAACAGCTACGAGGGGCCGGGCCTGACCACCTACAGCGTCGGCAACGACGAGTTCCGGATCGCCTCCGACATCGAGGAGACCGAGCAGGAGTACTACCTCGGGCTCGCCTTCGCCACCAACGCGGTCCAGGGCACCTTCATCCAGGGCTGGCGCGACTTCAAGGGAGAAGCCACCGAGAGCCTCGCCCCCGGCGAGGGCGTCGGCAACGACCCCGGCACGACCATCGGCCAGGAGATCGAGCTCGACACCTTCGGTCGCAGCACCCGCACCGACGCCGACACCCCGGTCACCACCTTCCACATCACCGGGCGGCTGAGCGAGAGCATGCGCCTGATCGGCTCGTACGTGCGCGCCGATTACGAGAGCGACACCAACCTGAGCGAGGCGCTGACCGGCAGCCTGGCCTCGTTCGCGATCTCGCGCTTCTTCGCCGGCCTCGACCAGTCGGTGCAGAGCCGGACCGAGAACCCATACTGGCGCGGCGAGGCCCGCTTCGAGTGGGACATCAGCCGCAACGTCGGGATGCGGGTGGGCTACGAGGCCCGCGACCGCTCGCTCGAGGGCTGGGCGCTGATCTCCAGCGTCTACTCGGACACCCTGAACTTCGGCGGCTTCGACCCGCGGGACGTCACGACCCTCGTCGAGGCCGAGACCGGCTACGAGCGCGAGGAGGGCATCGCCGACCTCCGCTTCGATTTCCGCAACCTCGGCGCCTTCTCCTTCTGGGCCGAGTACGCGATCAACGACCAGGACATCGACGTCTCGGCCGACGTCGCCCAGATCGTGCTCCCCGAGGGGCAGGCCGGCGAGTTCAACCGCGAGATCACGTCCTACAACCTCGGCGGCATGGTCGACCTCGGCAGCGCCAAGATCCTGGTCGACGCCATCGGCCAGGATGCCGACGAGGTCGTCATGCGCACCGACTACAACGACCGCTTCCGCCTCCGGGGGCGCCTCGACTGGTCGCTCAGCCGCCTCTTCCGCCTCCTGCTCACCGCCGAGACGATCGACTCCGACAACGACGCCTCCGGCATCGGCTACCAGGCGGACACCGACCACTACGCGGTCGACCTGAGCTTCACGCCGACCGAGAACTTCCTGCTGCGCGGCGCCTGGGACACCTACCAGACCGACACCGAGCACACCTACCGGGTGCCGCAGAGCTTCGCCATCGCGCCCTCGATCTACTCCGAGGACGCCGAGCTCATCGAGGGCAGCCTGTGGTGGAAGATCGCGCTCTTCTCGATCGACGCCGCCTACTCGACCCTCGAGAACACCGGCAGCTTCGCCTACCAGATGGACCGCGCCATGGCGCGGCTCGCGGTCGACATCTCGAAGAGCATCTCGGTCGCCGGCGAGTACGAGAACTGGGACTACAGCGAGGCGTCCTTCCCGATCGCCGACTACGACGCCGACCGCTGGGGCCTCTTCCTGCGCTGGCGCCACTAGACGGCTCCACCATCGTTTCCAGGGGCCCTTCGGGGCCCCTTTTTTCCGCACAGATGCGAGATACGAGATACGAGATCCGCCCACCCAACCCCACGGCACGACTCCGGACCATCTCGCATCTCGCATCTCGCATCTCGTATCTCGCATCTCTCACCCGAGCGCCTCATCTCAAGGGTGCTATCCTCCCCCGCCGATGGCCGAGCCGCAGCTGACGCAGACCCGCATCCTCCGCTTCTGGCTGCCGCTCGCGGCGACCTGGCTGATGATGGCCGTCGAGGGGCCCTTCCTCGCCGCCCTCATCGCCCGCCTCGCCGAGCCGACCTACAACCTCGCCGCCTACGGCGTCGCCTACTCCCTGGCCCTGATCGCCGAGGCGCCGGTCATCATGCTGATGAGCGCCGCCACCGCCCTCGCCCGCAACCGCCGCTCCTACCTCCGCCTGCGGCGCTTCACCCACATCCTCAGCGGCGCCGTGACCCTCGTCATCCTGGTCACTCTGCTGCCGCCGGTCTTCGACCGGCTGGCGAGCGAGCTCATCGGACTTCCGCCCGCGGTCGCCTCCCGCACCCACCTCGCGCTGCTGCTCCTGCTGCCCTGGCCGGCGGCGATCGGGCTGCGCCGCATGTACCAGGGTGTCCTCATCCGGGCCGGCCTCACGCGGCGCGTCGCCTACGGCACCGTCCTGCGCCTCGCCGGCATGGGCGCCACGGCTGCGGTGCTGGCCATGAGCGGCCGCGTCGACGGGGCGGCCGTCGGCGCCGCCGCGCTCAGCGCCGGCGTGTGCGCCGAGTGCGCCGCCGCCATGCTGTGGGCCCGCCGCCCGGTCGCGGCCCTGATGCAGAACGACGCGGAGCCGGGCGGCGCCTCGGCGAGCTATCGCGGCCTGCTCCGCTTCTACTACCCGCTCGCCCTGACCTCACTCCTCGGCCTCGGCATCCACCCCGTCGTGACCTTCTTCGTGGGCAACGCCCGCGCGCCGCTCGAGTCCCTGGCCGTGCTGCCCGTGGTCTTCGCCCTGGTGTTCATCTTCCGCAGCCTCGGCCTGGCTTTCCAGGAGGTCGCGGTCGCCCTCCTCGGCGACGGCGCGGAGGGGCATCGGCCCCTGCGGCGCTTCGGGCTCGGCCTCGCCGCGGCCCTGGTCGCAGGCATCTCCCTCATCGCCTGGACGCCGCTCGCCGGCCTGTGGTTCCGCGTCGTCTCCGGCCTCTCCCCGGAGCTCGCCGCCTTCGCCATCGCGCCGACCCGCATCCTGGCCCTGATCCCCGGCCTCACCGCTCTGCTGTCCCTCCAGCGCGCGGTGCACATGGTCCGCGGCACGACCGGGGCCATCACCGGGGCGACCGTCATCGAGGTGATCGGCGTGGTCGCCGTGCTCTGGCTGGCGATCGGCCGCCTCGACGCCGTCGGGGCGGTCGGCGCCGCAGCCGCGCTGCTCGTCGGGCGACTCGGCGCCAACCTCTTCCTCGCCCCCTCGCTCAAGGCCTGAGCGCGCCGCCGGCTCCTGGGCCGGCACCGACCGGGGTGCCGGAGTCCGGATGTCGTCTCAAGAAGAAGGCGATGAACGTTGCGTTCTTGCGATTCGCGTGCGAGGATCGTCGCCAGCGATCAGCAACGGCTCCGGGGGCCTGAGAGCAACTTCGGGTGGGCTGACCCCGGCTGTCCCATCCGGACTCGACAAGGGGGGAGTTCGATGCTGAGAAAGACCTGTCTCGTGGTTGCGCTGGTCCTGCTCGTGCTGCCGGCGATGGCGCAGGCCCAGGACACCTGGATCTTCCGGGTGCGCGGCATCCAGATCGCGCCGAACGACTCGAGCTCGGAGATCCCGGACACCGGCACCGAGGCCACCGTCGACTCCAAGTTCACGGTCGAGGTCGACCTCACCTACATGCTGAGCGACAACCTCGGCCTCGAGCTCATCGCCGCCACCGCGCGCCACGACCTGGCGACCTCGGGTGGCACTCTCGGCGGCGCCGACGCCGGCAGCATCAAGGTGCTGCCGCCGACCCTGACCCTGCAGTACTTCTTCGGCGACGAGAACTACCGCCCCTACATCGGCGCCGGCATCAACTACACCTACTTCTACAGCTACGACCTCTCCGACGACCTCGCGGCGCTCGGTGTGACCGACCTCGAGTTCTCGAGCTCCTTCGGTTTCGCCGGCAACCTCGGCATCGACATCGGCGTCGGCGGCAACTGGGTGCTCAACTTCGACGCCAAGTACATCATGATCTCGACCGACGTCGACCTCATGGTGGGCTCGGACACCCTGGCGACGATCGATGTCGACATCGACCCCTGGGTCTACGGC
>JALOKS010000233.1 GCA_025456385.1 Thermoanaerobaculales bacterium
CTCCGCGTCCTCGACCCAGCCCGCGGGGCACATGGCCGCGTCCTTCGCCTTCGCCCCGGCCTCGAGCACGTGCCAGTCGAAGCCGGCGGCCCGCAGCCGTGCGAGCTGGGCGGTCGTCGCGGTCGCGCGCACCGCGGTGCCCCGGACGTCATCGATGCTGACGATCCTGGTCAGCGATTCGAGCTCGGCGCGATCCTCGATCTCGAGCCGGATCGCCACCGCCCGTTCGACGGCGCCATCGCCATCCGGGGCCGGCGCCTCCGCCCGCGCGGCTCCGGAGGCTGCTGCCACCAGGGCGAGTGTGCCGACCGCCATGCAGAAGCGCGCTGCGAAGCCCGACGACGCGTTCACCGATGTCATTCCCACATGCTAGCTCACTGAGGACCAGGAACCGCTGCGTCGAACTGGGAGGTGGGGGCAATTAAGAATTGAAAATCGAGAATTCAAAATTCTGGCGTGTGCCCGCCCAACATTCAGTACTCGCCCGCCCTCCGCACCCGGAAGATCGTGCTCGTGCTGACGGTGATCGTCGGCCCGGAGCCGTCGTCCGGCATGGCGAGATCGATGCGCAGGAGGTTGGTGCGGCTGAGGCGGGAGAGGGGCGTCGACCCGCACCCCGTCGGTGTCGGGCCCGACCCGCGGGTCCCAGGTCATGCCGGCGTCGGCGAAGGCCACCACGCCGAACGAGAAGAGGCCGAGGATGTCCCGCTTGAGGAGGGTGCGCCACTGCAGGTTGAGCAGGGCGCGGCCGGTGCCGTCGAAGGTGTCCGGGTCCCAGCCGCGGAGGCCGACATCGGCGCCGAGAGTGAGCTGGCGGTCGAGGTCGAGGGCGTGCGACTCCTCTGCCAGCAGCCGCAGCTGCCAGCCGGTCGGTCCGAGCTGGGCGGCGCCGAGCTGGATCCCGGCGACCAGGTTGCGAGCCCCGCTGTCCTCCCAGCGACCCGACAGCCAGCTGTCGCCGAGCACCAGCCAGCGGCCGTGCTGGCCGGCCACCCGCAGGCCGGACGCGACCAGCAGGCGGTCGCGGTCGCCGCCGAAGCGCGGCCCGGAGAGCACGGCGGCCAGCGAGAAGTTGGGCCCGAGGGCGACATCCTCCTGGATCTCCCAGGCGCGGAAGCCCTCGACCACGATGAAGCGGTCCGAGACCTGCTCGTAGGCGATGCTCGGCCCCTCGATGAGGATGTCCTCGGGTTCGGGGTAGGCGTCGCCGGAGCCCTCGAAGCGCCAATCGGAGTACAGCCTGCGGCGGTGCTCCCAGCCGGCGCTCACGCGGCGGGTGATGTGGCCGTCGCCGGGCAGGCGCGCGCCGGCCCAGAAGCGCATCGCCTCGTTGTCGCGCAGACCGCTGACGGCCTGCTCCGACTGCGAGTAGAGGTAGGAGACGAGCTGCTCGCTCAGGTACTCGGCACCCAGCGACCAGCGGGTGGCAAGGGAGTAGAACGGGCGGTCGACGCGGAACTCCTCGCGCGAGCCGTCGGACAGGTTGGAGTGCTCGACGTACAGCTGCCACCGGGTGTTGAACACGTTGGGGTCGAAGTACAGGTACGACAGCTCGTTGCGCTCGTCGTCCGACTCGAAGCCGACGCGCACGGTCTTGCCCCACCCGAGGAGGTTCTGCTCCTCGAGGTTGATCCCGAAGCTCGAGCGGTTGCCCGTGACACCCGCTTCGCCCCCGATCTGCAGCGACCACGTGTCGCGGGTTTCGACGAGGACCTCGACCCCGCCGTCGACCCGGCGGGCGCTGATCTCCACCGGGTTCATGATGCCGAGCGAGCGCAGGATGCGGGCGCTCTCGGTGGCGGCGCTCGCCGAGTACGGATCCCCCTCCTTGAAGAGCAGCATCGAGCGCAGGAAGCCCTCCGTGCTGACGATGTGGAGGGCGTTCGCCCAACGGTAGAACCAGGCGTCGGTCTTCGGGTCCGAGACGTCGAAGATCTTCTCGCGGTCGAAGCGGATGGCGACGATGGTCAGGCCGTCGAGCTCGGGTTCGGCGGCCGGGGCGGTCGCCGCGAAGCAGGAGGAAGCGCCGAGGAGAAGGGCAGCCGCGAGCGGCGCCTTCACCGCGGGCGCCGCTTGCGGGCCGACTCGCGCTCCCGTACCAGCTCGGCCACCTCGCGGATGCGCTTCCTCTCCCGCGCTTCCCGCGCCTTCGCCGCCTTCTTGCCGACACCCTGGAAGAGCTGGCTCGCCAGCAGGAGCAGCTTGAGGTGGCCGGCCGCGCTCGGCAGCTTGGTGCTGCGGACCTTGCACCCCCAGAGGCGGGTGGTGGCGATGTTGGCCTTGGTGAAGTCGGCGTTGCGGAGATCCGAGTACCGCAGGTCGGCCCGGTCGAGGTCGATGCCCACCGCCTCGGTGAAGCGGAGGTCGACGCCGATCAGCTTCGCGCCGCGCGCGGTGACGAGGATCATGTTGGTCCCCGACAGGTCGGCGCTCTGGCCGATGACGTCCTCGAGGCTCGCCTTCTTGAGGTTGGCGTGGCGGAGGTTCGCCTCGACGAGGTTGGCGCGCTTGAAGTTGGCGCCTTCGAGGTTGGCGTGGCGGAGATCGGCCTGCTCGAGGACCGCGTCGTGGAAGTCGAAGCCCCGCAGCTCGCAGCGGGCGAAGATCGCCTTGCGCAGGTTGGCGTTGGCGAAGGACAACCGGCCGAGGCTCGGCGAGCGGAAGTCGAGCTCCGCGAGCTGAGCGCCCGTGAGGTTGCAGCCGTCGAACACGGCCCCGAGCAGGCTCGACTGGCGGAGGTCGGCGCCGGTGAAGTTGGTGCCCACGAAGCTCGCCTTCTCGAGGTCGGCGTGGCTGAGGCTGGCGCCTTCGCACTGGGCGCCGTCGAAGACGGCCTCGCTCAGGAGGGCGCCGTGGAAGTTGGCGTTGCGCAGCGCGGCGTTGCGGAAGTCCGCGCGCTGCAGCCGGCAGCCCTTGAGCTGGGCGGCGTCGCCCTGGGCCTCGGTGAAGACCGCGCCCTCGAGGCTGATGTTCTGCATCTCGACGCCGTCGAAGATCGCGCCCTTGCCCTGCACGCCGCGCATCACCGTGCGCTCGAAGCGCCCGCCGCGCAGCGAGGCGCCCTCGAGCCGGGCCCCCGACAGGTCCGCCTCGTCGAAGAGCGCGCTCTCCATCTGAGTCTGCGACAGGTCGCAGTTGCGGAGGACTGCGCGGCTCAGGTTGGCGCCGCGCATGGTCGCCCGGAACAGCGAGGAACGCGACAGGTCGAGGCCCGAGAGGTCCAGGAAGTCGAGGCGGACGTTGTCGAGCCGCGCCTCGACGATCGAGGCCCTCGTGAGCTGGGCCCCCTCGATGATCGCGCGCGACAGGTCGGCGCCGTCGAGCCGCGCGCCGACGAGCCCCGCGCCCCGCAGATGCGCCTTGCTGAGGTCGAGGCCGCGCAGGTCCTGGCCCGAGAGGTCGGCATCGATGAGGTCGGGGGCCAGGGTCGGGTTGGCGGCGCGCCACTCGTTCCACCTTCCGGATCGAAGCTGGGCGAGGTGGTCTGGATTGGCCATGCAGGTCGATCTCCGTGAGCGGCGGAACCGCGTTCCATTATACGGTGCGGTTCCCGGCTGCTGCGGCGGGTGCGGGGCGGTCGAGGCTCCTAAGGCCTCAGGACCAGCATCCGCTCCTCGGTCATCTCGCGGTAGGCGAACGCCGGGCCCTCGCGGCCGACGCCCGAGCCCTTGACGCCGCCGTACGGCATCGGGTCCGAGCGCCAGGTGGGCACGTCGTTGTGGATGACCGCACCGACCTCGAGCCGCTCCCAGGCGAGCAGCAGCTTCCGGGTGTCATTGCTGAAGATCCCGGCCTGCAGGCCGTAGCGCGAGTCGTTGACCATCAGCAGGGCCTGCTCGAAGTCCTCGTAGGCGTCGAGGCAGGCGACCGGCCCGAAGACCTCGTCGGCGACCACCGGCTGCTCGTGCGGCACCTCCTCGAGCAGGGTCGGCGTGACGACGTTGCCGCTGCGCTCGCCGCCGGCGAGCAGGCGGCCCTTGGCCCGCCGCGCCTCGCCGATCCACGACGTGACGCGCTCCGCGTTGGCCTCGTCGATCAGCGGCCCGCAGATCACGCCGTCGTGCCGGGGGTCGCCGTGCGCGACCGCGGCCGCGGCCTCGGCGAGCGCGCGGCGCATCGCCATGTAGCGGTCCTCGTGAACCAGGATGCGCTGCACGCTGATGCAGCTCTGGCCGGCGAAGCCGTAGGCGGCGGCGACGATGCGCCGCGCCACGTCGTCCTCATCGGCGATATCGGGCTCCACCACCACCGCCGCGTTGCCGCCGAGCTCGAGCGCCACCCGGCGCCGCCAGGCGAGCTCCTTGAGCCGCCAGCCGACCGCCATCGAGCCGGTGAAGCTGACCAGGGCGAAGCGCTCGTCCGTGGCGAGGGTCTCGGCGTCGGCGCCGCGGGAAGGGATCACCGACAGGCCGCCGGCCGGCAGACCGGCCTCGGCGAGGATGCCGGCGAGCAGCAGCGCCGGTCCGGGGGTCTGGCTCGCGGGCTTGAGCACGACCGGGCAGCCCGCGGCCACCGCCGGCGCCAGCTTGTGGGCGACCAGGTTGAGCGGGAAGTTGAAGGGCGTGATGGCGAGCACCGGTCCGACCGGCACGCGCCGCACCAGGCCGAGGCGGCCGACCCCCGAGGGGAAGCCGCCGAGGTCGAGGGCCTCGAGCTCCGGCCGGCGGGCGACGAGGGCCGACGCGGTGAAGGTGTCGCGGCAGCGCTCGGCCTCGACGCGGGCGAGCGCGATCGGCTTGCCGGCCTCCTCGCAGAGGACCTGAGCGAGCCCCTCGCGGCGCTCGCCGATGAGAGCCGCCGCGCGCTCGAGGATCGCCGCGCGCTCGGCCGGCGGCAGGGCCGCCATCGTCGGCGCGGCGCGGTGGGCCGCGGCGGCCGCGGCCTCGAGCTCGGCCGGCCCGCCGCGCGCCACCCGCAGGACCTCGCGCCCGTCGTAGGGCGAGCGCACCGTCATCCAGTCGGCGCCCTCGCGCGGCTCCCCTCCGAGGACGAGCGGCAGCTCTCTCATGGCAACCTCCCGAGCGCCCATCGTAGCGCGTCCCTACGACCCATGCCCATGCCGGTGCCCGCCGCCGCTCGCTGACGCTCGCGGCCGCGCGTTCTCGATCTCCGCGCCCGACGAGAGCGAGCTCTCGTCGGTCCCGTCGATCTCGCCCGCTGCGCGCCTGCGGCGCGCCGGCGGGCATGGAGCCAGGCGTCGAGCCGCACTC
>JALOKS010000234.1 GCA_025456385.1 Thermoanaerobaculales bacterium
TCGTCGGCGCGGTGCAGGTCCAGAACCGGCCGCACGTGCAGCTCGCCGGAGGCGGCGTGGCCGTAGAAGGAGGCCTCGAGGCCGAGCGGCGCCAGGATCTCGCGCAGGCCGGCGGCGTAGGCGGGGAGCTGCGCGGGCCGCACGCACACGTCCTCGAGGCCCGACACCGGCTTGGCGGCGCCGGCGCGGCTGGTGAGCAGCGACAGCCCCGCGCGGCGCAGGCTCCACACCAGCTCCTGCGCGGCGGGCGTCGCGCAGGCGAGCGAGCGCCGGCCCAGCGCGCGGCGCTCGAGCTCGGCAAGGCGGCTGCCGTCGTCGTCGAAGAACTCGACCAGCAGCATGGCCGCGCAGGGCTCCGCGTCGAGGCGCAGGAGCTCGCGGGCGGCGGCGAAGGCGCGCTGCCCACGGGTCTGCTCGAAGACCGGGCGGTCGAGGTGCTCGATGGCGGCGGCGCCGAGGTCCTCGAGCTCGACCGTCGCCCCCAGGGCCTCCTCGACCGAGTCGAAGAAGAGCACGCCGAGGCTGCGCCGGGTCGGCCGCGGCACCACCCGCAGGACCGCCCCGACGATCGCCGCCAGGGTGCCCTCGCTGCCCGCAACCAGCTGCGCGAGGTCGCCGGGCGAGCGCAGAGCGCGGTCGAAGGCGTAGCCCGGCCGGCGCTTGACCAGGCCCGGCGGCAGGCGCTCGGCGATTGCGGCCGCGGAGCCCGCGACCAGCACCGCCGCCGCCTCGCGGAGCTCCGGCAGGCCGTCGCAGCCCTCGCCCACGACCGCCACCCGGCCGTCGGGCAGCACCACCTCGAGGGCCGCCAGGTGGTCGGCGGTGGTGCCGTAGACCGGCGCGTGGGCGCCGGAGGAGTTGTTGGCGATCATGCCGCCGAGAGTGGCGCGCGAGGAGGTCGCGACGTCGGGGCCGAAGCACAGCCCGTGCGGTGCGAGGAAGGCGTTCAGGTGATCGAGGACCACGCCGGCGCCGACCCGCACCGTCCCGCGTTCGGAGTCGAGCCCGCCGATGCGCCGGTTGCGGCGCGCGAGGTCGACGACCAGGCCGCGGCCGAGGGCGCCTCCGGCGAGCCCGGTGCCGGCGCCGCGCGGCGTGAGCTCGAGGCCGCTCTCGGCGGCGGCGCGCAGCAGCCCCGCCGCCTCCGCCGCCGAGCTCGGAAAGGCGACCGCGGCCGGCTCGAGGCGGTAGATCGAGGCGTCGACGGCGTACAGGCAGCGCGTCAGGCGATCGCAGCGCAGCTCGCAGCCCGTCGCCTCGATCGCGGATCGCTGCGCGGCGCTCAGCTCGGCCATGCGCGCATTCTAGCCCGCGCGCCGCGCCGTCTCCGTGCGCGGGAAGAGCCTACGACTTCTTCTCGCCGATGATCTTGTAGACGACCCCGCCGAGGATCCCGCCCACGATCGGCGCCAGCCAGAACAGCCACAGCTGCGCCACCGCCCAGCCGCCGACGAAGACCGCGACCCCGGTGCTGCGGGCCGGGTTCACCGAGGTGTTGGTGACCGGGATGCTGATGAGGTGGATCAGGGTCAGGGCGAGGCCGATGGCGATCGGCGCCAGGCCCTGCGGCGCGCGGGTGTCGGTGGCGCCGAGGATGATCACCAGGAACATCAGCGTCATGACGACCTCGCAGACCAGGGCGGCGCCCAGCGAGTAGCCGCCGGGCGAGTGGGCGCCGTAGCCGTTGCTCGCGAAGCCGGCGGCGACGCTGAACCCGGGCTTGCCGCTCGCGATGATGAAGAGGACCAGGCCGGCGGTGATCCCGCCGAGCACCTGGGAGACGATGTAGGGCGCCAGGTCCCTGGCCGGGAAGCGGCCGCCGGCCCAGAGGCCGATCGAGACCGCCGGGTTGAGGTGGCAGCCCGAGATGTGGCCGACCGCGAAGGCCATGGTCAGCACCGTCAGCCCGAAGGCGAGGGCGACGCCGACGAAACCGATCCCGAGCTCGGGGAACGCCGCCGCGAGCACCGCGCTGCCGCAGCCTCCGAGCACCAGCCAGAACGTGCCGACGAACTCCGCACCGAGCCGTTTGGACATTGGCATGATCCCTCTCCTGATTCGAAGTCTCGAATTCGCTGCCGGAGGGTAGCACGGGCCGAGGCCGGCGGAGACACCCCCGGCCGAAACGTGCCGCCGGTCGGCGCGGGCTGCGGCTCCTGGCGAGGTCCGTCCGACGCTCAGGGGCCGGCCGCACCGGCCGTGGTCGGCAGCACGCCGACGACCACCCGCGACGCGCGTGCGGGGCCGCGGTAGACGCGGTGGGTGGCGGCGACGAAGTCCTCCTCGCGGGCCTCGAAGATGTTGGCGACCCAGGACTGCGGGTTGCGGTCGAAGAAGGGGAAGAGGCTCGACTGGAGGTGGATCGCGACCCGGTGCCCGGCGGCGAAGGTGTGGAGCACGCCCTGCAGCGGAAACGCCACCCGGGTCACCTCGCCCGGGGTGAAGGGCCGCGGCTGGTCGTAGCCCTCGCGGTAGCGGCCGCGGAAGATCTCCGAGCGCACCAGGCGCTCGCTGTGGCCGAGGTCCTCGTCGCCCGACTCCGGGTCGAAGTCCGGCAGCCGACCCGGGAACTCGTCCACCAGCTTGACGACCCAGTCGGCGTCGCCGGCGGTGGTCGCAACCCAGAGCTCGACCTGCAGCTCCCCCGCCACGGTCAACGGCTCGGCGAGCGGCTGCGAGCGGTAGACCAGGACGTCCGGCCGCCGCGACGCGAAGCGCTGGTCCTCGGTCATGTAGGCGGCGTGCCAGCCGGTGGTGATGTCGGCCGTGTAGGGAACCGGTTTCGCGGGGTCCGAGACGAAGGCGTCGAAGCCGTCGCCGGCCGCCGCCGGGGCCTGCCACGCCAGCTCGCCGCCGGCGGCGAGGAACAGCCCGCGCTGCTCGAGACCCGCGGGCGGCCAGGCCCCGAAGCTCCGCCAGGTTGTCGCGCCGGTGTCGAAGACCATCGTCTCCGGGATCTCGGGCGCCGGGCCGTCCTTGAGGTGGTGTGCGAAGAAGGGCAGCAGCACCTCGCGCCGGAAGCTCTCGGCGGTCGCGGAGCCGAAGTCGGCGTCGCCGAGGCGGCGGCCGTCCCCGCGCAGCCAGGCGCCGTGGCTCCAGGGCCCCATGACCAGCGAGCTCGCGATGCCCGGGTTGAGCTCCTCGATGGCGGCGTAGGTGTGGAAGGCGCCGTACAGGTCCTCGGCGTCGTAGAGCCCGCCGACGGTGAGCACCGCACAGCGGATGCCCGCGAGATGGGACAGGGTGCTGCGCGCGGCCCAGAACCCGTCGTAGTCGGGGTGGGCCGCGAGCTCCTTCCAGAAGGCCACCTCGCCGTGGAAGTGGCGCTGGTCGACGTTGGCGAGCGGCCCGAGCTCGAGGAAAAAGCGGTAGCCGTCCGGCGTGCCGTGGTCGAAGCGCGGCGGCCACTCGCTGACCAGGCCCTGCCGCGGCCGCCCGAAGCTCGAGAAGAAGTTGAAGGCGAGGTTGAGGGCGAAGGCGCCGTGGTGGTGCATGTCGTCGAAGTACCAGTCGGCGATCGGCGCCGACGGCATCGCCGCGCGGAGGGCGGGGTGGCTGTCGATGATGCCGACCGCGGTGTAGAAGCCCGGGTACGAGTTGCCCCAGATGCCGACCCGGCCGTTGTGGTGCGGCAGGTTCCCGACCAGCCACTCGACGGTGTCCCAGGTGTCGGTGCGCTCGTCGGTGCCGGTGGACGGATCGTCGAGCACCGGCCGCATGTTGACGAACTCGCCCTCCGACATGAAGCGGCCGCGGACGTCCTCGGTGACGAAGATGTAGCGCTCGCGGGCGAACTCCTCCGAGGGACCCAGCTGCTCCGGGTACTCGCTGGCGCCGTAGGGCCGCGCCGAGTACGGGGTGCGGGTGAGGAGGATCGGGTAGCTCCGCGACGGCCCGGCGTCCTTAGGCGTGTAGACGGCGGCGTGCAGGGTCACGCCGTCGCGCATCGGGATCCGGACCTCGCGTTTGTCATAGGCGCCGCGGATGAAGTCCGCGAGGTCGGCGTCGTCCACCGCCGCCTGGCGGCAGCCCGCCGCGGCAAGCACGGCCAGGATCAGGCAGAGAAGTCTCGAGCGACGCATCGGCCCCCCTCCGGGCCACATCGTACACGCTCGCCCTGAGGCTCCCCCGAGCCCCCGCGGCTCGCGCGGCGGGCCTCAGGCACTACAATCGGCCGGTGCGCCGCAGCCGCCGCCTGCCCGCCGACCTCGGGCTCAACCGCCTCGCCGCGGCGCGGGCGCGGCTCGACCCGATCCCCTGCGACCTCACGTCGAGCAACCCGACCGCCTGCGGCCTTGCCTACCCGCCCGATCTGCTCGCGGCGCTGGCCGCGCCGCGCGGCCTCCGCTACCAGCCCGACCCGCGCGGCCCCGCTCCGGCCCGCGCCGCGGTCGCCGCCGCCTACCGCGGTTGGGGCCTCGAGCTCGACCCCGACCGCGTCGTCCTCACGGCCTCGACCAGCGAGGCCTACGGCTTCCTCTTCCGGCTCCTCGCCGACCCCGGCGACACCGTGCTGGTGCCCTCCCCCTCCTACCCGCTGTTCGCGCAGCTCGGCCGCCTCGACGGCGTCCGCACCGCGGCCTACGAGCTCGACCGCGAGGCGCGGTGGCGCCTCGACCTCGGCGCGCTCGCCGCGGCGCCGCCGCGCACCCGGGCGATGATAGTGGTCCACCCCAACAACCCGACCGGCTCCTTCGTCCACCCGGAGGACGCGCGCGCCGACGAGGTCTTCCTCCCCTACCCGCTCGAGGGCGGGCCGGGGGCGGGCTCGAGCTTCGCCGGCGTCGCCGACTGCCTCTGCTGCAGCCTGGGCGGGCTGTCGAAGAGCGCCGGCCTGCCGCAGCTCAAACTCGCGTGGATCGTGGTCTCGGGGCCGGAGCCCGAGGTGACGGCCGCCCTCGAGGGGCTCGACTACGTCGCCGACGCCTACCTCTCGGTGTCGAGCCCGGTCGCGCTGGCGGCGCCGGAGCTGCTCGCGCGCGGCGCGGTCGTCGGGGCCGCCATCGCCGAGCGCTGCGCTGCGAACCTCGCGAGCCTGCGCCGGCTCGCGGCCGCGGCGCCGGCGGTCGAGGTGCCGCCGGTCGGCGGCGGCTGGAGCGCCGTGCTGCGGGTCCCGGCGCTCGCCGACGACGAGACGCTGTGCCTCGAGCTGCTCGAGCGCCACGGCGTCGCCCTCCACCCGGGCCACCTCTTCGGCTTCGACCGCCCCGGCTTCCTGGTCGCGAGCCTGCTG
>JALOKS010000235.1 GCA_025456385.1 Thermoanaerobaculales bacterium
TCGGCCAGCCCGAGCTGCGCGACCGCCTCGAGCGGCCGGAGCTGCGGCAGCTGCGGCAGCGGATCACCGTCCGCTACCACCTCGGCTCCATCAACCGCCAGGAGACCGCGTCCTACGTCCAGCACCGGCTGTTGATCGCCGGCTCCAACGGCCGGCCCTCCTTCAGCCGCGCCGCGCTGTGGGCGATCCACGGCTACGCCCGCGGCATCCCGCGGCTGATCAACTCGGTGTGCGACAAGACCCTGCTCTGCGGCTACGTGCAGGGCCGCGACCAGCTCGGCTGGCGGCAGGTGCGGCGCGCGATCCGCGACCTCGAGGGCGACGGCTGGTGAGCCTCATCAACGACGCCCTGCGCAAGGCGCGCCAGGCCGCCTCCGAGCACGACGGGCTGCGGGCCGGCGGGCGGGCGCCGCGGGCCTACCCAGGCCGCGGCGCCCGGCGCGGCGCCGGCATCGGGGCCGTCGCCCTGGTCGCCGTCGCGGCGGCGCTCGCCGGGGCCGCCGGGGCGTGGTGGTGGGCGGCGGGCCGCGGCGGTGCGGCTCCACCGCAGCCCGCCGGCGCCAGCGGCGCGCGGCCTGCGCCTGACGATTCAGCTGGCCCCGCAGCCGGCGGCGAGAACCCGTCAGCGGCGGCCGCTCCAGTGCAGCCCGACCGCGGGGCGGCGGAGTCCCCGGCCGGAGCCGCCGGGCCGTCGCAGCAGCAGGCGGCCGGACGGGCGCTCGCTTCGACGGCCGCCCCGGCCTCCGGCAGTCCGGGGGCGGAGGTTGAGGCGCGACCCGAGGCGACGGGGCCGCCCGCCGCCGACCGCGCGGTCCCCGGCCCGAGCGGGGCGGGCTCAGGACCGCCGCCGCCCTCCGGCGGCCGGGTCTTCATCCTCGACGCCGAGCTCGGAGCCACCACCCTGAGCCTCGGCTACATCGTCTTCCGGCCCGTACGGCCCTTCGCCGAGATCAACGGCGTGGAGGTCTACGAGGGCACCGAGATCGAAGGCTTCACGGTCGAGCGGATCGAGGCCGACCGGGTGGTTCTGCGCGACGCCGACGGCCCACTCGAGCTGCGGGTGCCCTGAGCCGCGGCGCAGCTCGGGCGGCAGCGTGACGGCAGCGGCCATTCAGTCTCCAGAAACCCGTTGCGACCCGCGAGGGCCGTTGCACGCCGGTGATAGAATCGAGTCATCTGTTGCCATGGAGGGGTGGCGGCGGGGCGGTTGATCTCTGCTCGAAGGTGCGAGGTGCCGGTGGTCAAGAAATCGACGAACGGACCGTCGCGGTCGCAGCGGGGCAAGAGCGGCGAGGCCCAGGCGAGCAACGTCCACCGCATGCCCGGCGCCGTGCGCCGGCGCAGCGCCGCCGAGCCGGTGCCCGTCCTGTTCCCGAACGTCGCGACCATCGTCGGCAAGGCCGCGCGGGCGGCGGTCGCCGTCGACCCCGACAACCACATCAGCCACTGGAACAAGGCCGCCGTCGAGGTCTTCGGCTTCAGCGAGGACGAGGTCCTCGGCCGCAACCTGCAGCAGGTGATCCAGGCCCGCGACGTGCACGGCAATCGGCTGCCCACGAGCCACAGCGCGCTGCACGAGATGATCGGCATCGGCGAGGCGCCGCAGAGCTTCGAGCTCGCCGTCATCACCGCCACCGGCAAGATGCTCCGGGTGGCGGTGTCGGTCGTCGTCGTCCTCGGCCCTCAGCGCGGGGAGTACGCCCTCGTCTACCTGATGACTCCCCACCACCGGCGGCGGCGCGCCGACGAGGCGATCGATCGCCTGCTCGCCCAGGTCAACATCCCCGGGGTGACCGTTCCAGGGACCACCGCACCCTCGGGCGCCGAGCACCGCGGCAGCCGGCAGCCGCCCAGCCTGACCCGGCGCCAGCTCGAGGTGCTGCTGCTGATGGCCGAGGGCAAGAACTCCGACGAGATCGCCACCGAGCTCGGGATCAGCATCAACACCGTGCGCACCCACACCCAGGGCATCCTGCGCACCCTGAGCGCGGCCAACCGCCTCGAGGCGGTGTCGCGGGCCCTGCACGAGCGGCTGATCTAGCACCACCCCGATTCGGCAGAAACTCATCACTTTGCAGTAGAAAAATCATCAATTCTGAGGATTGATACCTCCTCTCATCTGAGTTATCCTGCGGGACAAGGTTCGGGACTGGGACACGTCGTCCACCCTCGGTCTCGGCTGGCTGAGCGCGGCGCGGAGGAACCGGAGCCGTCGTCAAGGCCACCCGAAGCCCGGTACAGGTACCGCCCGGGTGCAGGATGACTGTCACGGAATCGTCAACGATCGGAACAGTTCACGGGAGGAACGACATGCGGAAACTGAGTGTATGGGTTCTGATGGCCGCGCTGGCCCTGCTGACCGGCGCGGCGGAGGCCGTCGTCACGGTCGAGCGGGCGACGGCGAAGAGCATCGGCAACTGCGTCGGCATCGAGGGCTGCGGCGCCGACATCGTCGACCGGAGCGGCGCCATCGTCGCGACGGTGGAGACCGAGCAGGACGGGACGACGGTCACCGTCTCTTACGATGCGACACCGAAGTACATCACGAAGATCTTCCTCGTCGCCAAGGACACCTCGAGCACCGAGGTCTACTCGTCCTTCGAGGCGCTCGCGGAGCCGGTGCAGACCGCGGTCCTGAGCTTCGACGTCGCGGGCCTGAGCCCGGGCGAGTGCCTGAGCTTCGAGACCTTCATCGAGTTCCAGGCCACCGGCGACGACCCCACCTTCAACCTGAACGATCTGGCCGGGCTGGCCCTGCCGGACGAGGTGACGATGCAGGTTGCGTACGCCGGCAGCTCCGGCAACCCGAGCTACTTCGACACCACGGTCAGCAACGGCGGCATTCTGGACGGCACCTACGACGGCTGGTGCGTCGACACCAGCAGGGGGATCACATCCGGCACGCCCTACACCGCGAAGGTGTACTCGAGCTACGAATCGCTGCCGGCCGGCACCGTCGACTTCCCCCTGAATCTCGACCTCGTGAACTGGATCATCAATCAGAACTACCCGGGCACAGCCTCACCCGGCGGCTTCGGCACCTACACCTTCAGCGATGTCCAGCGCGCCATCTGGGCGCTGATCGACGACACGCAGTCCGACCTAGGCCTCGTTGACTGGGATCCGAATCGCGTCCAGGAAATCCTCGCCGCGGCTGCCGCAGCAGGAGAGGGCTTCCTCCCGCAGTGCGGCCAGACGGTGGCCGTGATCCTGGTTCCGACCAACCAGGACGGCCTGGCGCGGCAGGTCATCATCGCGCAGGTGACGCTGATCGACCTCCCCCTCGGCTGCAACGTGCAGGAGGAGTCAACTCAGATCAGCTTCTGCTGCTGCCTCGACAGCCAGACCATCGAGCTCCAGAAGGTCTGGGTGGGAACCGCGGGCGAGACGACGCTGAGCATCACCGACGCCGCCGGCGCGCTGGTGGCCACTGCCGAGGCCCTCGGCCAGAACGCGAGCACCGGCCCGAAGGTGGTCATCCCGGGCACCTATTACGTCAACGAGACTGCGCCCGGCCCCGGGTATGAGGTCATGCTCGAGTGCGTCGACCGGCAGGGCATGAGCCTCGAGATCGGCGACGACAACGCGGTCGCCGTCGCGAACGGCGACGCGGTGATCTGCACCTTCACCAACACCGCGCAGGTGGACCCCGGCTGCACCTACACCCAGGGCTACTGGAAGACCCACGCCGACTCGAGCAAGAAGCAGTACGACCCGACCTGGAACCTGATCCAGCCCAGCGGGCCGTCGTCGCCCTTCTTTCTCAGCGGCCAGACCTACGTACAGGTCATGAACGCGAACAGCAGGCTGGGCGTCTACTACATCCTCGGCCAGCAGTACATCGCCGCGGTGCTCAACGGCCTGAGCGGAGCGTCCGTGCCGGCCGAGGTGGCGGACGCCATCGCGGGCGCAACGGCGTTCTTCGGCACCAATTCTCCGACGCAGGCCGCGAAGCTCTCCCCGGAGGCTCGCGCCTACTGGATCGGGGTGGCGGGCCTGCTCGACAGCTACAACAACGGCTACGAGGGCGTGCCGCACTGCGAATAGCGCGACCAGATCCTCGATCAACCACGGCGGCGGGCTTCGGCCCGCCGCTTTTTTCATCTGGAGTGGGCGCGGCGCGGTGCACCCCCCGAACGAATCGAGGCCATGCAGGCGCGCAACGCGGAGCCGCTGATTCACGGGATCCTTCGACTGCGGCGACGCTGCGCGTCGCCTCCGCTCAGGATGACAACGGGGGGAGGCGCCGCTCGCTCCCGGTCATGCAGTCATCCCGGCACGCGGGGCCCGCGCCCCATCAGGGTGCAGAGACTCTTCTCGGAATGACGACGAAGCCTAGGCCCCTCCGCCCCTTTTCCCCTCCGCCCCTCCGCCCCTCTGCCCCCCGATCCCTCGGCGCGCTCCTCAGCGCAACCGCTTCGAGCTCGTGACCTCGAGCCCGTCGCGCGCGGCCTCGAGGCGCAGCTCGGCAGGCAGCGAGAGCCCCACCGGGACGGTGAAGCGCAGGGACACGCCGGCGTCGAGGAGCGGCCCGAAGCGCTCGGCGGCGCGGTCGAGCTGGCCCCGGCCCTGGACCAGGAAGAGGCTGCCGCCCGAGACCTCGGCGAGCTCGCGGAGCTGCTTGCGGGTGCGCTGACTGAAGCGCTCGTCCCACAGGGCCACCACCAGCACCGGCGTCCCGCTCGCGGCGGCGGCGTCGGCGGCGTTCTGCCAGG
>JALOKS010000236.1 GCA_025456385.1 Thermoanaerobaculales bacterium
CCGCAGGCCGGCTCGCCCTTGACGCCGGACGCCTCGCCAGCTATCGCTCCCAAAGAACGACCCGGAGGTGACCAGGCCACGGCCCAGTCGCCCTGCATCCGGGCACCGAGACGGATACGGGTATGGCCCACTGACACAGCCCACTGCCACAGCACACTGCCACAGCCCACTGCCACGGCTCACTGCCGCGGCTCACTGCCGCGGCTCACTGCCCTCTGAGCCTGCAGCTGCCACTGCCATCTGCCGCTGTCACTGGTCTGGCACCCGGGCACGGACACGGAGACGGACACGGAAACGTGTGCGGGTCGCATCCATGGCCTCCATCCCATGCGGTTCCGGATGCGGCGAGCGTTGCGACGTTACAATGCCGGCGTGGGAGCGAACCGTGAGGAGGCGCTGGCCGCGCTCGAGGAGACTCTCGGGCACCGCTTCGCCGACCGCGAGCTGCTGCGGCGTGCGCTGCGCCACGGCTCCGCGGCGGCGGCGCAGGCCGTGGGCTCGTACCAGCGCCTCGAGTTCCTCGGTGACGCGGTCATCGGCCTCGCGGTGGCGCGCCTGCTCTTCGACGTCTTTCCGGACGACGACCAGGGCCGCCTGACCCGCAAGCGCGTGCACCTCGTGCGGTCCGAGAGGCTGGCGGAGCGCGCGGCCCTCCTCGGCCTCGACGGCTGGGTGGAGGTCGGACCGAGCGAGGAGATGTCGCGCGGCCGCGAGCGCGCGGCGATGCTCGAGGACCTCTTCGAGGCGGTTGTCGGCGCCATCGCACTCGACGGCGGCTGCGAGGCCGCCTTCGACTTCGTCGAACGGCAGCTGGGCATCGATCTCGCGGGCCTGGACGACCGCACGCTGGCGCTTGCCGACCCCAAGTCGTCGCTGCAGGAGGCCGCACAGGCGCGCGGCCTGCCGCTGCCCGAGTACCGGCGCGTCGGGGTCTCGGGGCCGGACCACCGCCGCCTCTGGGCCTACGTCGTGGTCTACGACGGCGAGGAGGTGGCCCGCGGCGAGGGCGTGAGCAAGCGCGACGCCCAGCAGCAGGCCGCCCGCCGCGCCCTGGTCCGGCTCGGGCTCGTGCCTGACGAGTGAGTCCGACGGCACATCGCGTTCGATGCCAGCCCGTGCCCGTTTCCGTGCGCGTCTCCTGGCCCGAGCCCGTGCCTCGGCCAGGCATCCGGGCACGGGCACGGAGACGGGAAAGGGCACGGGTCGCATCCGAGGCCTCCATCCGTTGCACCTGCGGATGAGCCGGACGGTTGCACGTCGCGCGCTGAACGGCACCTCGCGACGGCTGGTTTAGGATGGCCGGGTGAGCGAGGCCCACCCCCTGCTCGAGCGCGCGCGCGAGGCCCCGGAACGGCCGGGCGTCTACCGCTTCCAGGACCGGTCCGGCAAGGATCTCTACGTGGGCAAGGCGAAGGACCTCAGGCGGCGGGTCCTCTCCTACTTCGGTCGCCACGATCTGCCGGAGCGGACGGCGACGATGCTCGGGCGCGCGCGCCGCCTCGACTTCACGGTCACGGCGACCGAGGTCGAGGCCTTCATCCTCGAGAACACCCTCATCAAACGGCTCCGGCCCCGCTTCAACATCATGCTGCGGGACGACAAGACCTACCCCTACCTGCGGCTGACCACCGGCGAGGCGTGGCCGCGCGTCGAGCTCACGCGGCAGGTCCGCGACGACGGGCACAGCTACTTCGGCCCCTTCATGGGCCAGCACATGGCGCGGCGGCTCATGGAGCTGGCGCGCACCAGCTTCCAGGTGCGTACCTGCCAGCTCGAGATCGACGGCTCCCTGGCGCGGCCGTGCCTCTACTTCCACATGCGCGCATGCCTCGGCCCCTGCGTCGACGGCCTCACGACCCCCGACGCCTACGCCGAGGCGGTCGACGAGCTGAGGCTCTTCCTCGAGGGCCGGCACCGCCAGCTGCTGCCGCGGCTCGAGCGCAGCATGTGGTCGGCCTCGGAGCGCGAGGACTTCGAGCTCGCCGCGAAGTACCGGGACCTGATCGGAGTGGTCAAGCGCCTCGGCGAGCGCCAGGACGTCGAGCGCCCGGGGCGGGGCGACACCGACGCGGTCGCCGCCTGGAGCGACGGCGAGCACGCGACGGTGTGCGTGCTGCCCTACCGCGCGGGCCGCATGGTGGACAAGCGCGAGTTCCACTTCGAGGGCGTCGGCGACATCGCGCTCTCGGAGCTGCTGGTGACGTTCCTGGCCCAGTACTACGAGGCGAACCCCGCGCTCCCCCGGCGCCTCGAGACGGCGCAGGCGCTCGAGGCCGACGATCGCGAGATGCTGGGCGCCCTGCTGCGCCACAGCAGTGGGCGTGCCGTGGCCCTCACCACCCCGCGGCGGGGGCCGCGGGCACGCCGGGTCGAGCTCGCCCGGGAGAACGCCCGCGCCGCCTTCGACCTGCGGTTTCGGGCGCCGCGCTCGCAGGCGCAGCACCTCGCCCGGCGGCTCGGCGAGGCGCTCGGGCTCGCCGGGCCGGTGGCCCGGATCGAGTGCTTCGACGTCTCCCACTCCGGCGGCAAGGAGACCACCGCCTCCTGCGTCGTCTGGCTGGACGGCCGCCTCGAGCGGCGCCTCTACCGCAGCTTCAACATCCGGAGCGTCGAGGGGATCGACGACTTCGCGGCGATCGCCGAGGCGGTCGGGCGCCGCTACCGCCGGCTGCGCGACGAGCAGGGCCAACTCCCGGACCTGGTGCTGATCGACGGCGGCGTCGGCCAGCTGAACGCGGCGATGGCGGCGCTCGACGCGCTCGATCTCGAGCTCCCGCTCGCAGCCCTCGCCAAACGCGAGGAGGAGGTGTGGCTGCCGGCAGCGGCAGAGCCGCTGCGCCTCGATCCGTCGGACCCGGCGCACCTGGTGCTGCGCGAGGTCCGCGACGAGGCGCACCGCTTCGCGCTCAAGCGCCACCGCGGCCGCCGCGGCCGGCGCACGCTGTCGTCGCAGCTGCTGTCGGTGCCCGGCATCGGACCCGGCCGCACCCGCGCCCTGCTCAAGCGCTTCGGCTCGGTCCGCGGGGTCCAGCAGGCCTCGCTCGCGGAGCTGCTTCGGGCGCTCGGCCCGCGCCTCGGCCGCCAGGTCTGGAACCACCTGCACGCGGGGGAGTCGACGGAGGGAGAGTAACCTGGCGGATTTCGGATTTCGAATTTCGAATTTCGAATTTTCGGACCCTGATCCCTCGCGACCACAAACCACTCAAACGACTATCGGTCAATAAGTTATGGGCATATCACGATTCTCCAGTTGCCACGTGTGAACTGACTGACAATACTTGTCGAGTGTGAAATCCGGGTTGGCTCACCATGAATACAGCCGAGAGACCGAATAGGTGCCCGCAAGCCAGCTGGAGAACTTCGCATCACCTCTCGATCATCACTCTCGGATATATGACTCCCGGGGGCCGGGCGGCAAATTCGAATTTCAAAATTCGAAATTTCCGCGAGGGTGGGCGGCAAATTCGAAATTCGAAATTCGAAATCTTGGCAAGGGAGGGCGGGTGGCATTCCGAATTCCGAATTCCGAATTCACGGTGCTACCGTGCTCCCGTGTTCATCGCCGAGACCTTTCTCAGCCTGCAGGGCGAGGGGATGCTCGCCGGGGTGCCGTCCTTCTTCATCCGCAGCTCGGGCTGCAATCTGCGCTGCCGGTGGTGCGACACACCCTACACCTCGTGGCTGCCCGAGGGCGGACGCCGGCCGGTCGCGGAGCTGGTGGCCGAGGCGGTGGCCTCGCGGGCCCGGTACGCGGTGGTCACCGGCGGCGAGCCCCTGCTGCAGCGCGAGCTCGGGCAGCTGACCGGGGCTCTGCGTTCCGCCGGCCTGCACGTGACGGTGGAGACCGCCGGCACGCTCGACCCGGAGTTCGACTGCGATCTTCTGTCGCTGTCCCCGAAGACCTCCAACTCCGACCCCCCGGGGAGGGACCGCGAGCGCCACCGCCGCCTGCGCGCCGAGCTCGGCCCGGCGCGGCGCCTGCTCGCGCGATTCCCCGAGCACCAGCTCAAGTTCGTCGTCGAGGACGCCGACGATCTGCCCGAGGTGCTGACGCTGCTCGAGGCGCTCGGCGCCGCGGAGCCGTCGCGGGTGCTGTTGATGGCGCAGGGGCGGAGCGCCGCCGAGGTCGCGGCCCGTGCGCCGGCGGTCGCCGCCTTGTGCCTGGAGCACGGCTTTCGCTACACTCCGCGGCTGCATATGGACCTCTTCGGAGGCGGCCGGGGAGTGTGAATGGGATTCTTCAGGATCGCGAAGACCTTCGAGGTCGAGTACGGCCATCGCCTGAGCAAGCACCCGGAGAAGTGCCGCTTCCCGCACGGTCACAGCCTCCGCATCGAGGTCGTGGCCCGCGGCCGCGAGCTCGACGGCAACGACATGGTCTGCGACTACAAGGCGCTCAAGATGCTGGTCG
The DNA here is from genome assembly GCA_025456385.1 of Thermoanaerobaculales bacterium. Lineage (GTDB taxonomy): Bacteria > Acidobacteriota > Thermoanaerobaculia > Thermoanaerobaculales > Sulfomarinibacteraceae > Sulfomarinibacter. The sequence continues at coordinate 4,412 of JALOKS010000236.1, forward strand.
TCGACGTCGTCGAGCGGCTCGACCACGCCATGGCCCTCAACTCCGCCGACCCGCAGCTTCCGGGCCTTGCGGCGATCGGCGACCGGGTGCTCCTCTTCGACGACGCCGACCCGACCACCGAGGTGCTGGCCCGCTGGCTGTACCTGCAGATCGCCGAGCGCCTGGCGGCCGACGGCACGGTGCGCACGCCGAGCGGCGCCACCTACGAGATCCCGAGGGGACTCGCACTCGAGCGGGTGCGGGTCTGGGAGACCTCGAGCTCGTGGGGGGAGTACGTCGGGCTCGAGTGAGGAATTCGGAAT
>JALOKS010000237.1 GCA_025456385.1 Thermoanaerobaculales bacterium
CCTCCGCCTTTCTGTTTCCAAGAGCGATCGGTAAACACGGGCAAGCCCCGCGCCAGCGGCACCGGCCTCGCTCGACATCCGCCGAGCACGCTTTCAGCTAAGTGGCGTCCCTATTAGTTACCGACGACTTCCGCCACCTGGAGGAAGGAGAAGGGCGGAAAGCGATCCAGTCGCCGGGCGACGTCCATGTTGACGACATAGGCGAAGTCCGTGGCCTGCGCGATCGGCAGGGCGCCGGGCTCGATGCCGTCGCGAAGGATCTTGAGCGCCTGCTCGGCGGCGAGCCGGCCGATGTCCTCGCGCCTGGCAGCTACCGACAAGAGAGCCTGCTCCTCCCGCACCAGGCTCTCATAGGGGCTTACTACCGCGATCCCATTATTGACGGCGGCGGCCGTGAAGGTCGAGCCATTGGCCAGAAGAAAACTGCTCGAGCCAAGATAGATCCAGCGGATGCCGGCCTCCCTCAGCTCCGCCATTCGCTCCGGCAGTGCGGCCGGGTCAGGTGCGCCTGGCCGCGTTGGATCAATCTCCAGCGCGACCAGCTCGAAGCCGCGCTCGTCAGCAAGTTCCGCCAGCTCCCTCATTTTCAGCACGCTGTTTGGCTCGTTCGAGTTGTAGAGGAGGCCCAGGCGGTCGAAGCTCTCGTCGTAGAGCCGGATCACTTCGATGTTCACCGCCTCGGGCACTCGGTTGAAGGTGCCGGTGACGTTCGCCCTGCCGCTGCCGTCGAAGCTCTCGGCGATGCGGGTGCCGAACGGATCGGCAACTGTGGTGAAGACCACCGGGATGTCGTTCAGGAAGGCGGTATCGCCAGCGTCGTCGAGCGTGCCGACCATCTCCAGGGTGACGGTGGTTCCGTAGGTGAGCACGAGGTCGGCGGGAAGACTGCGCGCCTCCTCGATCATCGCCCGCAGTCGGTTGCGGTCCTGCTCCACGTCGCGGATGATGACCTCGAGAGGAAAACCGCTCTCGTCCAGGGCGGCCTTGAAGCCTGCGCAGATGTCCTCGCATCCGGCGTAGAAGACGCCGAGGATCGTCTTCGTGTCGCTCGCCGCCGCCGGCGTGGCCGCGAGCGCCGCGGCCAGTACCCATGCCATCCGTCTCATCGAAGACCGTCTCCCTGCCCGGCGATGGCGAAAGGCGTCATGCGCGCTCGTCGAGCCCCGCCCGGACCTCGCGCAGTATACCCTGAGCCGCGGAAATCCCGAAGACGCCGACTCCGACGAAGCTCACGAGGGCGACCGCCCCGGCAGCGGCCGCGTATCCGTAGGCGCTGGCGATGGCGGCGGCCACAAGGAGGCCGAGGATGCTGCCCGCCCGTTCGTAGCCGCGGAGGGCTCCGAGAACGCCTGCCGGCCCGACCGCCACGAGTTCGCTCTCCGCGATCGCGAGCGCCAACGCGACCTGCGCGCCGCGGACGAGACCATGGCCGATGCCGCTCGCGAGCACCGCCATTGCGACCGCCGCAGGCGTCGGCGCCAGCGCCGCGCCGAGTATGGCGCCACCAGCGACAAGCTGCCCGGCGATGACCAGGAGCGCCACCGGGACACCCGCCTCCGCCGCCTTTGCGCCGGCGTTCCCCATGAAGGCGACCGAGAGAAAGTAGAGCATGAGCGTCCGGCCGATGTCCGCGGCGGACGCGCCCATGGCATCGAGCGACAGCGCGACGAGATAGGATATGAAGGCCTGCAGCATCAGATTCGCGGGAATCGCGATGCCGATCACGAGCGCGGCGAGCCGGGCATTCCTGTAGAGCCGGATCGCTCCCCCGCGCGAGGGGATCGGCGGCGCATGCTGCTCGGGTGGTTGGACGAGCCATTGGAAGAGGGCGGTAGCCACCAGGATCAGGGCGGCGCCGACCAGGAAGACCGCGCTCTGGCCCAGCCGATCGGCGAGCACGCCGCCGAGGGCGGCGCCGGCGAAGATCCCGCCGAAGAGTACCAGGGAGAACTGCGCGATGGCTCGGTGCCGGCTGCGGCTGTCCGAGATCGCCAGGAGGTAGTCCTGGCAGGCGAGGCTCACCAGCGCATAACCCGCGGCGCTCAGGCCGCGCCACGCGACAATCTCGGGGACCGTGCTGGCAAAGGCGAGGCCGAGATGCGCCAGCGCCGTCGGCACCGCAGCCATCACCATCAGCCGGCGCGCGCCAACGCGGGCGGCGAGCCGCGCGGCGAAGGGCGCGGCAAGGAGGATGGCGAGGAGATAGGCGGCGAGCGGCAGGCTCACCACGAGATCGCTCGGAAGCCACGCCAGCGGGTTTTCGGCGGCGCGGGTGTAGAGCGGCAGGAAGGCGAGCGGGAGCTGGTCGGCGGCGGCGAACAGGAATAGCGCGAGCCGGATGTCCGTGAAGTAGGCGACGCGAAGTCGCTCCGGACCCTGCACGCGCAGGCCGTAGCGGGCGGCCTCGCGTGTCAGCATCTCACGCACCGGACCCTCCGCGGCCGCGAGCCGAACCTGGAGGTCGCGGTGCAACGCGTCCGATCGCTCGATGAGCATCGAGCCGAGGCGCCCTATGGCATGGCGGCCCCCCACCACGATGCTGCGCGAGAAGTCGCCGACTGCTTGGCGCGCCGCGAGGCGCTGGAGCCGGTCGAGCGGCGCTGTCAGGGACCGGCTCGTCACGAGCACCATGATCTCGAACGAGACCCAGATCGTGACGAGGATCACCACGCCCATATCGAGGAGCACGTTGCGGAAGCTGCGCGCGATCACCGCCGGATCGACGTCGATCACGACGTAGGCGACCTCCTCCCCGTCGTGCAGGATCGGGTGGCTGCGCACGTCCCTCCGCTCGCGAGGGGGCGCGAGGTAGGGATCGATGCGCTCGCCGACCTCGAGCACGATGCCGCCGGTGGCGATGGCGATGTAGGCCACCTCCGGCAGGTTCTCGAGCATCGCGCTGAAGTAGGTCTCCGCCCCGACCAGCCCGTCGAGCGGTACGCCGGCCTCGAGCGCCCGCTGCACGTTGTCGCTCACGACCGTGCCGATGAGGTTGGTGCGGGCGGCGAGCTCCGGCTCGATCGAGCGCCGCACCGGCCCGACCATCAGCGCGCCCAACAGGACCGCGGCGGCGCACAGGAGCGCCGCGAGCAGCGGCACAAGCCGGCCGGCCACGCGGGAGGCGAGCGAGGCTGGGCGCTGCCCCATGCGCGCATCCTCCTCGGGGAGCTCCTCCGGCGGCGCCAAGGCCCGGTGCTCAGCCACGGCTGCCACCGCGGCCGCAGCCTCCTTTTCGCGCGCGTGGGCGGCCCTGAGGCTTCGCTCGAGCTGCGCGAACTCAGTACAAAAGAAGCCTCGTGCGCTCTTGCCCGAGACTTGGGGCGCCGCATCGCCGACCAGCTGGCGCTCCACGGCGGCGAGCCTGCGCTCGGGCGAGCCGAGGACGACGCGAAGCAGCAGGAAGGCGAGCGCAGCTGCCCCTAAACAAATTATCACTGCACGCCCCAGCATTTCGCGGACCATCCGTCCTGAGGCTTCCGCCAGGATGTACTTGGGATAGGTCACCATCACGGCTCCGACCGGCGTTCCCGGCCTGGAGTGGATCGTGTAGCCGCTAATGAGCTCGGTTTCGGTCTCGAAGCTCCAGATCTCGCCGTCAGCGACCTGCAGTGCCTGCAGTACGCCCTCCGTCACCGTCTGAAGGTGAGGGGCAGCGCTGCTGAATACGACAACCCCCGACATGTTGAGGACGTGGACCGCATTGATCCGCGCATCCATGGCTAGGGCGCGCTCGGCGATGCTGCGACCGTTCCGCGTCATGGAGATCGGTAGGCCGAGGTCCACCATCGGCTTGAACGCCGTTCCCGTTGTCTGCGCGACCACGGAGAGCCGGTTTCGGACAAGGCCGCTCAGAACGGCCTGGTGCTGCATTACGAGCAACCCCAGCAGGACCAATTGAAGCGTCGCCAGAATCAGGCAGAAGGCGATCCAGCTTCGTGTGACGAGCGACAACACGGCCTCCAGCGACTTCGTCCTTCATCCTAAGCCAGCGATGGCCCTTCGATCCAGAACTCGAAATTTCGTCAGGGCACCGAGCTGGGCGCCCCTTGGTCGTTCTTTGGCATTGACCCTCCTTCCTCACCTTTCGTCATGGAATGTCATCATGGCCACTCTCCTTCTGGGCGCGGCCGGCGCCGCCATGGGCGGCTCGGTCGGTGGCGCGGTCCTCGGCGTCTCGGCCGCCACCATCGGCGGCATGATCGGCTCGACCGTCGGCGCGGTCGTCGACAGCTGGATCGTGTCTTCGCTCGCGCCCTCGCAGCGCGTCGAGGACCCGCGGCTCGACAGCTTGCGCATCACCTCCTCGACCGAGGGCGCGGTGATCCCGCGACTCTGGGGCCGCATGCGCATCGGAGGCAACCTGATCTGGGCCACCGACTTCCGCGAGGAGACCGAGACCAACCGCCAGCGCACCGGCGGCGGCAAGGGCGGCGGCGGCGGCGGCCGGGTCAAGACGACGGAGTATCTCTACTCCGCCTCCTTCGCGGTCGCCTTGTGCGAAGGGGCAATCACCGGGATCGGGCGCATCTGGGCCGACGGCAAGCCGATGGACCTCTCCGGCGTCACTTGGCGCTGGTATCCCGGGGACGAGACCCAGGCGCCCGATCCGCTGATCGCGGCCAGCATGGGGGCGGAGGCGGCGCCTGCGTATCGTGGCACGGCCTATGTCGTCTTCGAGGATCTGGCGCTCGCGGGCTTCGGCAACCGCCTGC